>JAFDAW010000055.1 GCA_019313605.1 Deltaproteobacteria bacterium | reverse complement strand
GAAGATCAGGAAGGTTCCGCAATACGGACGCAGGGTGCCGTCAAGCGCGATGCCGTTGGTGATCGCGCCCATCGCGTGCTCGCGAATTCCGAAACGAATGTTCACGCCCGCGAAGGAATCACCCCCTTCGGCAGAGGTCGAACCCACTACGCCCAGGTCTTTCAGGATCGGCGGTGCCGCCGAGCCGGCGAGGTCCGCAGATCCGCCGACGAAATACGGCGCGCAACGGGCGAGTCGATCGAGCGCGACGGCTCCGTGCTTTCGAGTCGGGTTGTCGACGCCATCGAGCCCCTCGCACAAGGTGGCGGCCAGATCGGCGGGCAACCGGTGCTCGCGCGCCGCGTCCCAGGCCTGCGCGAGATCCGGGTTCGCGTCCCGCCATTGCTGCAGTTCGAGATCCGCCGCGGCCCGCTCCGCGCGCTTCGCGTCGCTGCGCTGCTTGACGTAGTCGCGAACGTCCTGGGGAATCAGGAAGGTCGGCTCGAGCGGCCAATCCGCCGCCTCTTTGGTGAGCTTCAGCTCTTCGACACCGAGTTTTTCGCCGTGGGCCTTGGATTTACCCGACCGGTTGGGGCTGCCATGGCCGATCGTCGTCTTGGCGATGATCAGCGAGGGACGATCGGCCTCCGACCGGGCGGCTTCGAGCGCCCCGCGGACGCCCGCCCAGTCTTCCCCGTCGACGGACTGTACGTGCCAACGGCTCGCCTCAAAGCGCTTCGCGACGTCTTCGCTGAAGCTCACCGAAGTCGGCCCATCGATCGTGATCTCGTTGTCGTCGTAGAGATAGATCAGATTTCCGAGACCGAGGTGACCCGCGAGCGAGCCCGCCTCTGCGGAAATTCCCTCCATCAAATCGCCGTCGCTCACGATTCCATACACGAAATGGTGACCCGGGCCGGATCCGTCACGACCGAAGCGCGCGCGCGTCATGCGTCCCGCGAGTGCCATCCCGACGCCGTGTCCGAAACCCTGACCGAGGGGACCCGTCGTCATCTCGACGCCGGGCGTATCCCCGTACTCGGGGTGGCCGGGCGTCTTCGATCCGAGCGTGCGAAAACTCTGGATGTCGTCGAGCGTGAGCTCATAACCGTAGAGGTGGAGCAGGCTGTAGAGGAGCATCGACGCGTGACCATTCGAAAGGATGAAGCGGTCGCGCTGCGCCCAGCTCGGATCCGAAGGGTCGAATCGGAGGTGCGCGTCCCAGAGTTCGAGGGCGAGCCGCGCGAGACCCATCGGGGCTCCGGGGTGGCCCGAACTCGCCTTCTCGATCGCGTCCACAGCGAGGAAGCGGATGGTGTTTTCGATGCGCTTGCGAAGCGCGAGATCAAGGTCAGGCGACATCGGTTCTCCGACGGGGTGATTATCAATCGACGGGCGAGCCGACTCTACATTGAATGCCGATTTTTCGGAACCTCCAGGAGAGAATCGATTGCCCGCGAGGGCATTTGGGGCGCTCTTTTTTTCGGTGAGCCGCAGCTGAAACCAGCCAGCCCCCAAAAGGGTGCAATCGGGTCACCTCGCCCGGGCCTTGCTCGCCGCCAGAGCGCGAGGGCGACCCGCCGCGAAGGCGCCAAACGGCGTTCGCCACCGGGCCTGCGGGCCGCCTATCCCGCCGCGGCTCGATGCGGCAAACTCGCGCAATGCCCGACGCGCTGGAACGGACCCTGGAGATGCTCGGCGTGCGCGAAACGCGCCGGCACATCTTTCTCTGCTGCGATCAGACCCAGGCGAAGTGTTCGAGCCGGGAGGAAAGCCTGGAATCCTGGGAATTCCTGAAGCGCCGACTCATCGAGCTCGACCTGGTGGGCTCGGGCGGCATCTACCGCACCAAGGCCAACTGCCTGCAGATCTGCGTACAGGGCCCCGTCGCGCTCGTCTACCCCGAGGGCGTCTGGTACCGGGGCTGCACGCCGGAAGTCCTCGAGCGCATCATCCAGGAGCACCTGATCGGCGGCCGCCCGGTGGCGGAATACGCGATCGCGAAGCGACCGCTGCCCTCGGAAGCGTAGAATTCCGCTCGCGCTGGAGCATTCCGCGCGCAGCCGATCTGCACCGCAATCGCGGTGGTTTTCCGCACTACCGCACAACCGTACGGCCTAATGGATTGCCGCGCCGATTCCGATGGTGAGAGTGGATCGGAGCCTCCTCCCGGGTGAGCTGGAGCCTCCCAATAGAGCGAGACGATGAAGACTTTTGGGCATTATCTCGTAGAACAGGGCGTCATCACCAAGGACCAGTTCGAAGAGGCCACCCAATCGCGGGTCGTCTTCGGCGGCCGCCTGGGCACCAACCTCGCCGAACTCGGTTACATGCGCCTCGAAGACATCGGGCGCCACCTCGCCAAGCATCTGGAAGTCCCACTTCCCCCGGAAGAATGGTTGAACAATCCAAGCACCGAAGCGCGAGACGCGCTCGCCATCGAGTTGATCGAGAAATACAGCGTGCTTCCCCTGCGCGTCGAAAATCGAACCCTCCACATCGCCATGCTCGATCCGCACGACCCCATCCAGGTCGACGAGCTCGCATTTGCAACGGGCATGCGTATCGTCAGCTACGTGATTCCAGAGGTACAGCTGCTCGCACTGCTCGAACACCACTACGGGCTGCGACGCGAGGTGCGCTACATCAATCTCGGAAAGGAAGCCGCCGCGGGGCTGACGAAGAAAGCCGGGCCCGCCAACGACGACGCCAACCAGAAATCCCCCGAGCTGAATCCCGAAGCTGCGGAGGACATGGCGCCGCTCGATGACAGTCAGGATCTGATCGATGAGGAAAGCTTCCAATCCCTCCACGCAAAGGCAGAAACGAAATCTTCGACTGAGCAAACGCAAGCGGCCGAGGATCACGCACCCGAAGTACCTGAGATGGACCTCGCCGATCTCGCGGCCTCCCTGCCCGTTGACGCCGCGCCCGAGCTCGCCGAAGACAGCATCGCCGCGCTCGAAGTTGCGCTCGTCCTCGCCAGCGATCGCGACGCGGTCAGCGAAATTGCGCTGCGCATCGCGCGCCGCTACACGGAAGCCGCGGCTGTCTTCATCGTCCGCGGTGGCATCATCTCGGGCTTCCGCGGCGACGGTGAGGCGATCTCGGAACAGATTGCGGGGATTCTCCTGCCCACAGAATCGGCTTGTGCGATCACCGCGCCGGCCACCACGAGAGTTCCGTTCCGCGGCCGACCGCCCGAAGGCGGGCTGGACACCACCTTGCTCACGAATCTGCAGCGCGGCGACGCGCGCGAGGTCACGGTCTTCCCGATCCTGATCCGCAACCAGGTCGTCAACCTACTCTACACCGACAGCGGTCAGAATCCGCTGGGAGAAACGGGCTTCGCGGCACTCGGCGCGCTCGCAACCTTGATCGCCCGCGCCTACGAGCGCCTCATCCTCGAGCGCAAGTCAGCCATCGAATAACCCCCGGCGGCCGACCCCACGCCGATCAGAAATCCCGCAGCCGATCCCGCAACCAGTAGTAGAAGAAGCCGAGCGCGAGGGTTGGGATTCGCAGCGCCGCGCCGCCCGGGAACTTCTTCTGTGGAATGCCTGCAAGAACATCGAAGCGCTCCGCGGTGCCCGCAACCACATCGGCGAGCAGCTGTCCTCCGAGCGTCGCGAGACCTACACCGTGTCCCGTATATCCCAGTGCGTAGAAGACATTGTCCCCGAGGCGCCCAAAATCGGGCATGTGGCCCAGTGTGATACTCAAAGTGCCGCCCCACGCGTAGTCGATCTCGACGCCGGCCAGCTGCGGATAGACTTTGAGCATGTGCTCGCGAACGACCGACTTCATGTCGCTCGGTTCGCGGCCCGGAAAACCGACTCCCCCTCCGAAGACCAGGCGCCTGTCGGGGGACAGACTGTAGTAGTAGACCTGAAAATGGCTGTCCCAGAGGCAACTGCGGTTGGTGATGATCCGCGCATAGAGGTCTTCGGGAAGCGGCGCGGTCGCCAGCTGATAGTTGTCGGCCGCGATCACCTTGGTACCGATTTCTGGCGAGAGTTTCTCGAGGTAACCGTTGCATCCGATCACAACGTATTTGGCGCGAACGGAGCCCGATGCAGTCTTCACCTCGGCTAGCTCTCCGGAGGATCTCCCGCAGACGACATCCGTCGCAGCCGACGCCTCGTGCAAGACCGCACCCGCGCGCTCCGCAGCCCCCGCGAGGCCGAGCGATAAATTCAACGGATGGAGATACCCGGCCGTCGGATCGCAGATCGCACCCTCGTAACACACACTCCCGCTGATCTCCGCAATCTCGGCGCGGTCGAGGATCTCATAGGCCTCGTAGCCATAATCACGAGCGGCGATATCCACGTGCTCGCACAGATAATCGAAATCCGAGGACGTAACCGCGCAAGCCGTATTGCCCGGCGCGTAATCGCAGTCGATCTGGTGCTCGTCGATCAACCTCTTTACGAGCGCCTTGGCGTCCTCCGCAAGATCCCAGAGCGCACGAGCTGTGTCGGTCCCATATTTTTCGACGAGCGTGGGTTGGAGCTTCGTGTGCGCACTCCCGAGTTGACCACCGTTTCGCCCGGAAGCCCCCCAGCCGACGCGATGCGCTTCCAACAGAACCACCTCGTAGCCGCGCTCTGCGAGGTGCAGCGCAGCCGAGAGGCCCGTGTACCCCCCGCCGATCACGCAGACGTCACAACTGCGGTCGCCTTCGAGCGGCGGACGGTCGCTGGATGCATTGGCAGTCGCTGCCCAGAACGATTGAGTGTGGGTCTGTCCGGGATTCGCGCGCAAGTCGCCCTCCGTGTCGCGTAAAGAATGGGCGACTATACATGAGCCAGCAGCCTTCGACGCCGCCGAAGCTGCGGATCGCCTCCCCGGCCTTCCGAGTGCTTGCTCTATCGGTCGTTTTTCTGCAGCGATTCGCACAGGCCGGGCGGCGCGGCAATGCCCGCGTCTACTCGTGATTTTGCTTGGAAAACCAATCCGCTCAGCGCGCGTCGGCGACCAACCTTCCCTTGCTCGTGCGGTTATCGCGGTATTCGGAAAAACTCCCGTACTCACGCGACGACGTGTAGCGCCAGGGGACCGTCACCATGTACGTCCCCAGATCGTACGAATAACCCATCGGGAACGTCAGCGGCACGGTTGCGAGATAGACACCCGTCGAAGCCAGTGAAACCACGAAAGCGACCGGTCGGACCAGCACGAAATCGAGGATCTTCATTCCAACGGGAGCATCGTCGGGCTCCGCCATTGCAGCGGGAGCGGCGAGAAGCATGGACATCGTCAGCACAGCACAGATCAGAATCTTCATCAGGACCTCCTCGCCGACCAGTCTACCCAGCCGCGAAAGTCGCAGTCAATCCATTTCCTGACAGCGTCGCGAACCGAGGAAGTCGGCTGCCGCATTCTGCGGCTTTGCGGCTGAGCGGTGTTTGCGAGGCCACAGGCAGGCTGATAGCGTTCTGTGCCTCAAATCGGAAGGTGTGCAGCTCGCAATCCGAACTACCGGAAACCCAAGAGGAACCCTCCATGCGGCAGATCGTATTACTGCTTCTCACTCTCGTGGCCTTCGCTGGCAACGCCCTGGCTGAAGAGGACGTTCACTGGACGTACTCGGGAGAACACGGACCCGAGCATTGGGGCGAACTTTCAAAGGCGTTCGTCACTTGCAAGGAGGGCAAGAGCCAGTCTCCGATCGACATCGTCGATCCGATCGACAGGGAGCTGGATCCGATCGTACTCTCATACCGCGGGTCGACGACCGCCGTCGTGAACAACGGACACACGCTCCAGATCGACGTCGGCCGGGACAATACGCTCGAGGTAGATGGTCAGACATTCAAGTTGCTCCAGTTTCATCTGCACAACCCCAGCGAGCACCGGATCGAGGGGGAGTTGTTCGCCATGGAGGCTCACTTCGTGCATCAAAACGATCGGGGTGAACTCGCTGTCGTCGCCATCCTGTTTCGCGAGGGAGCTCGTAGCCGCGGCATGGCGACGATCGGAGCCTCCGCACCCGAAAAGGTTGGAGCGAGCAAGCCCCTCGACACACCAATCGTCGATCTGGAGATCGTGCCCGAAAGCACAGCCCATTACCGTTACAGCGGCTCACTCACCACACCTCCATGCACCGAAGGGGTTCGCTGGTTGGTCCTCAAAGCGGTCGGCGCTGCGTCCAAAGAGCAGGTGGCGAATTTCGTGAGAATCATCGGTGAAGATGCACGCGGCCCTCAGCCGTTGAACGGACGACGGGTCGTGCACTAAAGAGCCTGCTTCACGCAGGAGCTGGCTGGCCCGCACCTGAGAGGACTCATGCAAACGAGAATCATGTGTTCACTCACGAGCAATCGTCGTCGCGCGCTCGTCATCGCACTCGCACTTGTATCTATTCTGGGCTGCAAGTCACCTGGGACAGCTGCACCAGCGAGCGATCGCGCGGCGGAGCCCGTGCGTCTCGTTCTTCAAATCACCGTCGACGGCCTACGCGGAGATCTCTTGAGCCGCTATGGCGACCGCTTCGGCGAGGGCGGATTCCGCCATCTGCTCGAAAAGGGCGCGGTCTACGCGAACGCCCACTACCAACACGCCAACACCGAGACCATCGTCGGTCACTCGACACTCGCGACGGGCACCTCGCCAGACCAGCACGGGATGATCGGCAACGTCTGGTTCGATCGCGAATCCGGCGAACTCGCCTACAACATCGAGGACCCGGAGCACCCGATCCTGCCAACCCGCGAGAAGGCCATGGAAGGGGCGCAGATCGACCCCTCGCAAAAGCAATCACGCACGAAGGGCCGCTCGCCGAGTTCGCTGTTGGCCTCGACATTTGGCGACGAACTCTTCGTGCACACCGCGGGTGACGCAAAGGTGTTCGGAGTGTCGGGCAAGGACCGCAGCGCGGTGGCGATGGCGGGACACGTGGGCAAGGCCTTCTGGTACGCGACCGACAGTGGTGACATGGTGACCAGCAACTACTACTACGACGCCTACCCGGCCTGGGTGGTCGAGTGGAACGCCCGCCGCCAGGCCGAGTCACACTCCAGCGGCAGCTGGACGTTGCTCAACGACACCTCGACCTACCTGCTGGCCGCGTCCGACGACCGCCCCTACGAGACAGACCTGAAGGGTTACGGGCGGGTCTTCCCGCACCCCTTCGGCGAACTCGGTGACCCGCTCTTCTTCACCCGCCTGATCGTGAGCCCGGTAGGCGACGCGCTCGCGCTCGATTTCGCCAAGGCACTCGTCACCGCCGAGCAGCTGGGCCAGGATGCGACCCCCGACTACCTGTCGATTTCCTTTTCTTCGGTGGACGCCGTCAACCACTTCTTCGGGCCGTCCAGCCTGGAGAACGAAGACGTCGTGCTGCAGCTCGATCGCACCCTGGCGGACCTGCTTCGGTTCATCGACGAGGCGGTCGGGCTCGAGCGCACCCTCGTCGTGCTCTCAGCGGATCACGGCATGCCCGAGATGCCGGAAGCCATGGCCGAAGCCGGCCTTCCCGCCGGCCGCCTATATCCCCGGGACGTGGTGGATCGCGCCAACGAAACCGCGCGAAGCCGCTTCGGTATCGAGGAGGCCGTCCAATTCTTCTTTCGCCCATATCTCTATCTGGAGCGGGAAAAGATCCAGGCGTCGGGCGCGGACCCGGGCGAGGTGGAACAGGCAATCGCGGCAGCGCTCACCGGCATGGACGGCATTGCACTCGCGGTGGCGCGGAGCGCGCTGCCGACACTGACGGACGACGATCTCGTCGCCCGGATCCGACGCAACACCCATCCCTCCCGTTCCGGCGACATCTACGTCGCGCAGGAGCCCTATTGGTTCCTCTACGAGAAGGGCCCGATCGCCGTCATGCACGGTTCCCCGTGGCGCTACGACACCTTCGTACCGATCCTCTTCGCCGGCCCCGGCATCGCGCCTCAGACGATCCAACGCCGCGTCCACCCCGCCGACATCGCGCCGACGCTGTCTGGCTACCTGGGCGTGAAACCGCCTTCCTCTGCAGTGGGTGTGCCGCTGAAAGAAGTCTTGCCGTAGCTACGACGGGATCCATCATCAAACTTCTCGCGTACCTGCCATTCGATCTTGCAATTCTAGTAGGCTCGCTGAGGCAGAATGACTCAGCTGCTGTAGACCCATGACCGATTGACGCAGCGGCTTCAGCGGGACTAATCTGCGCGCTCGGCGATACCGCCCTACACCGTGCTCGCCGCACGGGAGGGCGCGAGCAGCGAATTGCGCCTGTCCGGTGGGCTGGCACCACAATTGCAGCTGACGGTCGGGACAAAGGGAGAATTGATCATGCGCGCACAGTGCCAGATCTTGTCCGAGGACGAGAAGCAGAGAGTTCACGCGGAGAGCCTCAAGATCCTCGAACAGGTGGGCGTGAAGTTTCTGAGTCAGCGGGCGCTGAAGATCATGAAAGACAACGGCGCCAAGGTCGACGACGACACGGGCATCGCGAAGATCCCCGTCGAAATGGTCGAGCAGGCACTGAAGACCGCCCCTAAATCGTTCGTGCTGGGTGGCAGGGATCCCGCGCGGGACGTGGAGCTGCCGCGCCCCACCGCCGGCTACGTGCTCGATCTGGGCGGCGTGTTCACCCGCGATTTCAAGACCGGCGAGAGAAGGTACGCCACGCTGCAGGACAACAACGACGCCATGCGGGTCTTCGACGAGATGGAGTTGAGCTCCGTGGTGTGGCCCCACTCGACAGTCGAGGGAGATACGCCGAATTCGGATTCCATCCGCTTGATCCTCAACTCGTTCATGAACAGCTCCCTGCACGTTCAGGACGAATTCGGCGAGCCGGAGGAGGTGCCCTACATCTACGAGGCGATGGCGGCGATCCTGGGCAGCGAAGACGCCGTCAAGGAGAGGAAGCTCTATTCGGTGACGTATTGCACGCTGGCGCCGCTGGTGCACGAAGGCGGCATGTGTGACGCCTACCTGGACATGATCGAATTCGAAGCGCCGATCTTGATCTACCCGATGCCGTGCACCGGATCGACCGGACCGTGCAGCCTGTTTTCAAACATCGCAATGGGCAACGCCGAGGCCCTCTCGTCATTGGTGCTCTTCCAGATGGCCCATCCGGGCACGCCGCTCATCTTCGGCGATGCCTCCGGCAGCACCGACTTCGCGAGCGGTGGCTTCCTCGAGGGCTCGCCGGAAATGGTACTCATGACGGCGGCACGGGGAGAGATGGCGAAGTTCTACGGCCTGCCCAACACGCAACAGGGTTGTACGACAGACGCAAAAGAGCCCGGCCCCCAGGCCGTCCTGGAGAAGCTGCTCACCACGATGCCCCTGGTGCTCAGCGGTGCAGATCTCGTGCAGGGGCCCGGTTGCCTCGAGACGAGCGGATTGCTCTGCCTTGAGCAGATCGTGGTCGACGAGGAGATCGGCGGTATCTGCAGGCGCATGAGAGAGGGGATCGACCTGTCCGACGAGAAGAACCTGTACGACGATATTGCCGATGTGGGACCCAGCGGCCACTTCCTGATGCAGGACAGCACGCTGGACGCGTGCCGGAGCGATGAGTTCTACGCCCCGAAGCTGTTCGACCGCCACACCTTCGAGCGCTGGGCCGAGCTGGGAAGATCGGATATCTATTCCAAGGCAAGGGAGCGGGTGGAGGAGATCCTCGCCACGCCGCAGAAGAATCCACTGTCCGACGATGTCATCGGAAAGCTCGACGAGATCATGCGAAGAGCGGACGAAGAACTGAAATGAAGCGAAACCAATCAAAGGATACGCCATGTCGATAGAAGACATCTTCCAATCCATTCTGCAGCTCAAGCGCGGCGAAATCGCCGATCTCGTTCAGGCCGAAATCGATGCCAAGACAGACGTCGGCGTCATCTTGGAGCAGGGTCTGATCAACGCCATGGGAGAAGTGGGCGACCAGTTCACCGAGGGGAAGCTATTCGTCCCCGAGATGCTGCGCGCCGCCGAGACCATGAAGATCGGTCTCGAAGTACTCCGGCCGCTGCTCATCGAAGCCGACATCAACCCCCGAGGCACGGTCATCGTCGGAACCGTCAAGGGAGACCTGCACGACATCGGCAAGAACCTGGTCGGCATGATGCTCGAGGGTGCGGGGTTCACGGTCGTCGATCTCGGCGTGGATGTGGAACCGAAGGCGTTTCTCGATGCCGCAGGCGAGAACCAGGCAGAACTCGTGGCGATGTCCGCTCTGTTGACCACGACCATGCCGGTGATGGCGCAATGCATCGAACAGTTCAAAGAGGCCAACATGGGCGCCCGGATCCTCGTCGGCGGCGCACCCGTCAATCAGGACTTCGCGATCAAGATCAGCGCCGATGGCTACAGCTCGGACGCCCCTGGCGCTGTCGAGCTGGCGAAGAATCTGGTGCCCGCGTAAGACAGCGGATCGGCTGAGCGAACGAGACGCGAGCACTCCACGCGTCGAAAGGCTCGTTGGAATACCGCGCAACCCGCCCGAGGAAAACGGGCACCGCCAAGAGACCTTCCTTCATGCGACGGCGTCGAGTGCCTGTTTGATCGAGTCCATCGCAGCCAGTGTGGTCCGCTTGCCCAGCTCGAAGATCTCGTCGTGGTGCTTGGTGTCGAACAGGCCGTACTGATTGAGCTCCGGGCAGCGCAGCATCACGTCGCATTCGTGAAACTTCTGCTTCGAAATCAAGTGCATCCCCACTTCCAGCGCACGTTCTGAGACGGCGAGTACACCGTTGATGTCATCGCTCTGCACGCTTCGCAGCGGGCTCGCGTAATGTCCCAACACGACGTCGCAACGGCCGCGCAGCGGTTCGATGGGAAAGTTGTTGAGCACGCCCCCGTCCACGTACCAGCGCCCGTCGATCTCGGTGGGCGTAAAGACCATGGGCATCGAGCACGAAGCCAGGCTTGCTGGGATGAGGGGGCCCGATTCGAAGATCCTGAGCCGGGCGTTGACGATATCCGTCGCGGTGAGGAAGAGCCGGATCTTCAGCGCTTCGAAGGAATCTTCCGGGAAGTACTCGCGAAAGCTCGCCACCGCCTTGCCGGTGTCCAGGATCCCCGCCTTGCGCACGGTAACAGCCGAGAGCCGAAACGGGCTGGCTCTATGAAAGAACTCGAGCATCGTCTGCGTCGGGTGATCCGCAGCCGCCAGTGCGCCCACGATCGCACCCGAACTCGATCCGGCGATGAAATCCGGCTCGAGCCCGTGGCTCCGCAGCGCATCGATCACACCGACATGGGCGATGCCTCGCGCGCCACCCCCGGAAAGAACCAATCCCAGTGTCGGTCTGGCACTCAACTCGATCGACTCCCGTTCCTACAAGGCCCGATGTCCATGATAGTTCATTGTCAAAGCGCGGCTGCTTTTCGCGATCGGCTTCACGTACGGGGAAGAAGAGGACCAGACTGGGCCTGTTTGAGGGGCTCGGTCACGAGAAGTGGCCGTGATATACTTTCCCCATGGCGCCGGATCTCCGGAGCCCCTGATCCCGCCGCCTCGATTCGCTCCGGCCTTCGACGTCTCGTCAATCGGAGGACTCAATGGAACGAAGTGAAGTACTCGACTGGCTCACCCGGCACACCGAACACATCCACGACCTTCCCGAGCAGCTGCTCGCGCGTTGCGAAACGGAGGTCAGACAGCACGCCCAGGAAGATGCCTGGCTTCACGCGCGCGACATTGCGGAACAACACAGCCACTACTGGCGCCACTTCTGGGGTGCGCACGCGAGCGAGGCCTACGTAGCCCGTGAGGCCTGCAGGGGCCTCGCTGAGGAGTTCAAGCACAACGAGCCCGCCCCGGTCGAAGGACACGAGAGCGATTTTGTGGACAACGACGTCCTCAGCGTGCTCGATCCCGAGGCGCGCACCATCATTTTCGAGTACGTCCACGATCTGGCACTCGGAGAAGAACGGCGGGTCTGGAAGGAGATCGTGCGCTTTACGCGCAAGCGAGGTCGAACACTGGCGCGCGAGGAGCACCTCTCATCGGACCTGAGTTTCGATGGAACCAACGTCTACTCGGAAACCGCAGTCCGCGTCATGGGCATCCTCGCACGCGACTTCCAGCGTCACGCACGCGCCCATTGAGATCGGCTGCTAACCGCCTGCACCCGAGGAATCCGTGCGGCACCACATGGGATATGGGTTTAGCGGCGGGGGTTGGTCAACCTGGATTGCGTTACGGCGGGTTACTCCCGACAACGTAACCCGTGGCCTTG
>JAFDAW010000292.1 GCA_019313605.1 Deltaproteobacteria bacterium | reverse complement strand
CTCGACGAAGCCCGCGGCGACGCCGTCGGCGTCGAGATCGAAGCCCTCCGTTCGCAGCCGTTTGGCGAGCGCATCGAGCGCCCACCCCACCGGCTCGAGCGCCAGCGGGAACGGAAAGCGGTCGGGCTGCACGCGACCGAGCGCAAAGTTGCAGTCGGTCAGGGTCGGCTCGCTCGCGAGCGGCTTACCGCTCGTGTCGCTGCGCGCGTAACAGAGCGGCCCCGGCACCGAGCCAGCGCTCTCGGGCCCGACCAGCGACCGCATGCCGTCGAAGCGGCAGAGCGACCCACCCCCGGCCGCGACGGTGTGGACCCGCATCATCGGCGCCTTCACCCGCACGCCCGCGACAAGGGTTTCGAAACAGCGATCGACTTCGCCCGCGCGCAGCAGCGAGACATCGGTCGACGTCCCGCCCATGTCGAACCCCAGCGCGCGATCGAAGCCCGCGGCGGCCGCGACGCGGGCCGCCCCGACGACGCCCCCGGCCGGGCCCGAGAGCAGCGCGGTCGGGCCCCTGAAGCGCGCGGCGTCCGTCAATCCGCCTGAAGACTGCATGAAGCGAAGCCGAGAGTTTGGGAGGGCTTCGCTCAATTCCTTCACGTGACTTCTTAAGAGTGGCGTGAGGTAGGCGTCGACCACCGCGGTCTCGGAGCGGGCGAGCAGACCGATCTCGCGAGCCACTTCGTGGGAGCAGCTCACGTAGGCAAAACCGGCCTCCTCGGCGAGTTCCCGCAGCTTCGTTTCGAACGCGGGGTGCGCGTAGGCGTGGATCAGCGCGATGGCGACCGAGTCGATCCCACCGCGGCGCGCATCCGCCAATGCCCGCCGCACGGCCTCTTCGTCGAAGGCTTCGAGGACCTCGCCGTCGACGCTCACGCGGCCGCCGACTTCGATCGCTCGCTCGTGCAGCGGCTCGGGCTTTTCGATCTGGAGCGAGAAGAGATCCGGCCGCTCCTGGGTGCCGATCTCGAGCACGTCGCCGAGCCCCCGGCTCGCCACCAACAACGTGCGCGCGCCGCGCCGCTCGAGCAGCGCGTTGGTCGCCACGGTGGTCCCGAGCCGCAGGTTGGCGGCGGGCAACGCAGCGCCGGCTTCGACTGCACCCGCGCGCTCGAGAATCGCCCGGATGCCCTCGACGGGTGCGGTATCGGAGGAGAGCAGCTTGAAGACGTGAATCGCGCCGTCGGGTGCGCGCCCGATGCAATCGGTGAACGTGCCCCCGCGGTCGATCCAAAAATCCCAGCTCATGGGGCTGGAGGGTATCACCCGCTCGATCGGCCCGATTTTCGGCGCAGTGAGGCGACGCGCGCGACGGCGTCTCGGATCGGCGGATCACCGATCAGGCGGGCGCCGAGCAGTGCGACGACCGCGAACGCCAAACCGCCGACCGCGAGTTGAAGCAGTGAGGCCGCACCCATCACCCACGTCTCGATCGCGAGCGCGGCCGCGAGGGCAGCGATCGCCGCGATCAAGAGCGCGCGAAGCGCGGTATTCGCGAGAGGGAGGAGCAGCGGCGCACCGTGAAGTCGACGCGCGTAGGCGAGCGTGAGGACCGCGTTGCCACTCATCGCGATCACACCCGCCGCGGCCAGGCCTTCGGGGCCGAAGCGCGGACCGAGCGCGAGGTAGAGCGGGATCGCGAGCAGCGCGACCGCGGTTGCGAGCAACATCGGCCGCCAGGTGTCGCCGCGCGCAAAGAATGCGCGCACCGCAATTTGCTGCAGGATCCAAGCCGGCACCGCGAAGCTGAGAACGCGCAGCAGCGAAGCGACGACCTCGGTGTCGGCCGGCGTGAAGCGACCGTGCTGATAGATGAACGCGACGAGCGGCTCGGCCAGCGCGAACAGCGCCGCACCGCCGAGTGCCGCGAGGCAGAAGCCCGCGCGCAGGGTGTTGAGCACGGTCGCGTTGAGTTCGTCGATCCGCTTTTCGGACCAGAGCCGCGAGAGCGTCGGCAGCGCAGCCATCGCGATCGCCTGCCCTGCCACCGCGACGGGTGCCAACATCAGCTGACGCGCGTAGCGCAGGTGCGCGACCGTGCCGGGCTCGAGCAGCGCGCCGAACCAGCGCTCATACCACTCGTCGACGGTCAGCAGGCTGAGGCCCAGCATCAGCGGTGCGGCCACGAGCAGGTAGCGCCAGAGGTCCGGGTCCAGCGGTGCGATGCGCAGCCCGAGTTTGAGGCGCGCGCCCCAGTGCGCGTCCGCGAGAGGCACGAGCAGGGCTCCGATGACCGCGCCCCCGAGCGCACCCCACGCGAACCCCTCCACGCCGAGGCTGTTCGCAAACGCGAGCCCCGCCGCGATGATGCCGAGGTTGTAGAGGACGGGAGTCAACGCCTGGGTGACGAAGCGATCCCGCGCCATCAGCACCGCGCGTACGATCCCGCCCGCCACGAAGCAGATCTGTGCGGGCAACACGATCCGCGTCAGATGCACGGTCAACGCCTGGGTGTCCGGGTCGAAGCGCGGGAATTGGAGCGCGATCAACGCGTCCGCCCACCACCACAAGAGCAGCGTGGCCAGCACCGCGATGCCGCCGACGCTTCCGAGCACCAGCGCAAACAGTCGCTCAGCGGCCGCCTCGCCGTCGCGCCCGCGCACCCGCGTGTACATCGGGATGAACGCGATCGAGAGCGCCCCGCCCGCTAGGAAGTAATTGAGCAGATCGGGGATCTGGAACGCCGCACTGTAGGCGTCCATCTCGGACCCGGCGCCAACGCGATTGGCGAGCACCGCCTCGCGCACGAAGGCCAGCACCTTGGAGAGCAGGACGCTCGCCGCGAGGAGGGCCGCCGCCGCTACGAAACGAGGTGTTCGCGGCGGTTGTTTGGCTGAATCGCTCAACGGCTCCCCCCTGCCCTGAGTATGCTGAATTTCGAATCCGCGGGAAGATACCGCGCCTGGTGGACCGCTATGCTCCGGCCGCTCGGCGTCGATCGCCGCGCGCTACGGGGGAGCGATTTGCAGCCCGGCGATAGATCGAGGAGTGAAATCGCACTCGCGTGGTTCTGGGTAGCGGCGTGGATCGCCCTGGTGCAGATCTTCGCGAGCGACTTGTTTTCGGCGAGTGAGACGTCGCGCTTCATCGCCCCCCTGCTCCGCTGGTTGTTTCCCGATGCGGCCGCCGAGTCGGTTGTGACCGTCCATATTGCATTCCGCAAGGCGGGGCATTTCGTCGGATACGCGATCCTCGCATGGCTCGCACTGCGTGCGTTTCGCGCGAGCTTCGAACGACCGCTCGCGTGGCTCGCCGCGGCGAGTCTGGCGTTGGCGCTCGTCGTTGCGCTTGTCGACGAAGGCCGTCAGAGCCTTGCGCGAAGTCGCACCGGCGCAGTATCGGACGTGGTGCTCGACATGAGCGGCGCCGCATCCGCGCTCTTGCTCGCGATCGCGATTCGGCGTATCTGGAGCGTGCGGACGTGAACGCCGCCCTCCTCGCAGCCATTGCGTTCGTCGCCTTCGCGCTCGGCTATCGCTTCTACGCGCGCTTTCTCGGCCGGGTGATCTTCAAGC
>JAFDAW010000291.1 GCA_019313605.1 Deltaproteobacteria bacterium | reverse complement strand
ATGTCACCGATCCCACAGCCGTCGAGGGAAGACTGAAACTCGCGCGGCGCGAGGTAATCGTCCATCTCGCGGCGCAGAGTTCGGTCGCTGCATCGGCCATCGACCCCGAATCGACACGCAGCATCAACTACGGCGGGGCTCGTTCGGTCCTGGAGGGAGCGCTGCGCTGCGGCAGCCAGCCGCGGATCCTGCTGATCGGATCCGCCGACCAATACGGCACCTCCAGCCCAGACTCGCCGCCACTCACAGAGGATTCGCCGCTCGCGCCCGCATCCACGTACGCGCGCAGCAAGGCCGAAGCCGAAGAGCTGGGGACTTCGTTCGTCGAGCAGGGTCTCAAGGTCGTTCGGGTTCGCGCTTTCGGCCACACCGGTCCGGGTCAGTCGGACACCTTCGTACTTTCGAGCTTCGCCCGGCAGACCGCCGAGATCGAGGCGGGTCGGCGCGAAGCCGTGCTGCGGGTGGGCAACCTCGCATCGGTGCGCGACTTCATGGATGTCGACGACGTCGTCGAGGCCTACGTTCGGTTGCTCGACCCCGACGTGCCGGCCGACATCTACAACGTCGCCAGCGGAGTCGGCACCCCGCTGCGCGATCTGCTCGACACGCTGCTCGATCTCGCCAATCAACGACCCCTGATCGAGTGCGATCCCGAGCGCGTCCGGCCCGCGGATTACCTGGTGGGCGACGCCAGCCGCCTGCGGGCCGCAACGGGCTGGACACCCCGCGTGCCCATCGAGCGAATGCTCGAACGATTGCTCGACGATTGGAGGGGGAAGATCAGCGAATCGTGAGAAGCGCAGACCACGGATCCCCGTTCGCATCCGCGCGGCTGCGCACGCCGCTCTCGCGCAGGCCCACGGCGCGCAGCGCCTCGCCGACGGATTCGCGTTCGGACTCGAGCAGGCCCGAGAACACCGCGAACCCGCCCGCGCGAACGCGCGCCGCGATCCCGTCGAACAGCGGGAGCATTTCCGTCCTCAACAGATTCGCAACCACCAGGTCGAACGGAATCGCTCCGATCGCTTCGAGGCCTCCGGTAAACAACCGCAGCCGCTCGCCGAGACCGTTGGAGCGAGCGTTATCGCGCGCTGCCGCGGTGGCAAGCGGATCGGTGTCGAACGCGAACAGATCCGCGGGGCCGAGCCTCGCAGCTGCAAGCGCGAGAATGCCGGTCCCGGTGCCGACATCGAGAATGCGCGCACCCGGCTTCAGCATCGGTGCGATTTCGTCGATCCAATCCAGAGCGAGGTGGGTCGAAGGGTGCCCACCGGTCCCGAAGGCCTGACCCGGATCGATCACGATTTCGGTCTGGCCGGGAACCAGCGCGGCCGACACGAAAGACGGTCGAATCAGCAAGCGGGGTGAAATGATCATCGCTGTCAGACCGGCCTTCCACTGCTCGGACCAATTCGTTTCGGGAACTTCGGTGGGGGGATCGATTCGAGCCTCGGGCGCAGCCTTTGCGATGGCGTCGCATACCGCTTGCGCGGCAGCGGTCGGCGCATAGAGGATCAGGGTGATTTCATTTTCGCTTTCGCGCTCCTCGAGCCCCGCCGCACCGGCCGCGTACGCTTCCGCGGCCAGCCGCTCGGCTTGCTCGGCGTCGAGGACCCGTACCGCGATCTGGCAGAAACTCGGGTGCGCGGCGCTGCTCGCCATTTCTGTGGGCCTCTCCGGTTGTTACTACAGCCACGTCGCGATGGGCCAAAACCGCCTGCTACGCGCGCGAAAGCCGATCGAATCGGTTCTCGCCGACCCCGAAACGCCCCGCGAGATCCGCGAAAAATTATTGCTCGTACTGCAGGTTCGCGAGTTCGCGATCGAACTCGGCCTCGAGGTCGGGAAACAGTATACGAGTTTCGCCGAGTGGCCCGGTGACCGGGTCGTCACGACTGTCGTGGCGACGCGCCCGGGAACGGTCACGCCCGCCGGGTTCCGATTTCTGCTGCTCGGCCAGCTGCCCTACAAGGGATTCTTCGATCGCGAACGCGCCAGCCGGGAGGCTGAATCGCTGCGAGCGGATGGACTGAATGTTTGCGAGTTCGGCGTGAGCGCGTATTCGACACTGGGATGGATGGACGATCCGATCGCCGAGCCGATGTTGCGACAGCCGTCGGGGCAACTCGTAGAAGTGATCCTCCACGAACTCGTGCACGCCACCATCTACCTCAAAGGCCACGCCGACTTCAACGAGAGCATCGCGAGTTTCATCGGCGAAGAAGGCAGCGTGCTCTTCTTCAAATCCAGCCTGCAGCCCGATCGCGCCCACCGGCGGCGCCTGGAGATCGAGGACACCAGGCGAATCAACGCCGAACTCCTCCGATTCCGGGACGAGGTGTCCGCGCTCTACGAATCCCAAGACGAGGGAACCGGCCGAGACGAGATCCGCCAGAACCTCGAAGAGCGCGCCCGAAAGCGCATCCGCAACCTGCCGCTCGGGACGCGCGATCCGAGCGAACTTGCCGATGTGTTGCGCATGAACGATGCGTGCCTCGCCCTGACCGGAACCTATGCGTCTGAACTCGAGCGCTACGCGGAGCTCTTCTCCCGGCTCGACGGCGACCTCGTCGCGCTGATCGCTCGCCTCGAGGACGTTGAGGATGCAGAGGACCCACTCGAAGCCCTGCTCGCCAACTGACGACCCGCGGCGCTGCAGGCCGCCCACCCGCGAATCCCGGTCCGAAGTCCTCTGCCGAGGGCGTTCCCCTCAGGCGTGCGAAGAGATGAGCCGAAGAGCCCTCCGTGCCCAACAAATGCCCGCCGCCGCAAACCGACGACGCGACGCCCCCTCGCTTCGACGCCGAGCAGGCCGAAACCCTGATCACGGCGATCCGCCACAACATCGAGCGAGCGCTTCGGGGCAAGCCCGAAGTCGTCCGCCGCGCAGTCGAAACCCTGCTCGCGGGCGGGCATCTGCTGCTCGAGGACGTGCCCGGAGTCGGCAAGACGACGCTCGCACAGGCGCTGGCCCGCAGCATCGACGGCAGCTTCAGCCGAGTTCAGTTCACCAGCGATCTGCTGCCGAGCGACGTCCTCGGAGCGTCGATTCCCGAGGCACGAGACGGCGTGCCCACCGGCGAATTCGTCTTTCAACCGGGGCCGATCTTCGCCAACGTGGTGCTCGCCGATGAGGTCAATCGCGCGAGCCCGAAGGCACAGTCCGCGCTGTTGGAAGCGATGGCCGAATCCGGAGTCACCATCGATGGTGTGACGCACCCGCTGCCCGAGCCCCACTTCGTCGTTGCGACGCAGAATCCCATGGAGCACCACGGCGCCCATCCGCTGCCCGAATCCCAGCTCGACCGCTTCCTCGTGCGCACGGGAATCGGCTACCCCAATCCCACCGATGAGGCAGCCGTGTTACGGGAGGATCCGGCCGCAACCGAACTGCCCCGGCTGCAACCCGTGGTGACCATCGGCGAACTGCGCGAACTCCAGCGCGCCGCGGAGGCGATCAAGTTCGACGAGGCGTTGGTCGGCTACCTGCTCGCCATCGTCACCGAAACCCGCGAG
>JAFDAW010000290.1 GCA_019313605.1 Deltaproteobacteria bacterium | reverse complement strand
CCTGCTGAAGGCGCGTCCATACCGGCTCTTCAGCAGGATCTCGTCGCGAAACGCGCGGAGGAAGCGCACCTCTACCAGATCCTCGTCGCCGTACGTGGCGGTGGCGACCAAACAGCCCTTGGTGTGGATGACCTTCTTGCACGAGGGGCAGGTCCACCTTTCCCTGCTCCCCACCGAGCAACTTCCGCCTCCAACGTTTGTGACTACTGGTGTCGCCATCCTGCGACAGCGTGGACAACGGGTGCCTCCATCGTTCCCAGATCGCTGGCCGTTGTTGGGCCGACCGCAATGCGGACATGCTTCCGCTGAGTCGCTGACTTTTCCACCACAGTCGGGACACGGCTGTACTGCCACGTACTACGCCTCCATGGGGGCTAGGTTAGTCTATCGGAAGCTCCCATCCAGAAGATGAGGCCGCGGCGGGTGCGATCCTTCGGTGTCTCGCGTTGCCGGCCCGCGCCCCGCCGCTGGCGGCGCCCAACGACGGCGCACGAAGTTCCGGTTTCGGTGCGGTGGAGTCGTTCACCGAGGCTCCCGCGTTCGACTTCGATCAGTCTGTCGAGATCGAGAGCGCGGAAAGCAGCTTCTGAGCTCGGGACAGCCAGCGAACGCGATTCGAACTCGACCCGCGAAGGGTGAACTGTGCGCGCTGGCCGATCCCGGCGCAGCCGAAGAGAGCCCCGCGAGGGCGAGACGACGGGAAAGCTTGAAATCGTCCCCAAACGGGACAATTCTGCTTCCTTTGAAGTCTAGTTGTCAGAAGAGTACTTATCGGAGGTGCGGAAAACGCTGCTGTAGAGTAGCCCGGGGCGGTTACCCACCCCGAGCCCTCGCCAGATCCGTACAAGGAGATTTCCACCATACGGCTCTTCCGTGAATGAGTCTCGTGGCTACGTACCCCAGAGCGAGACCATGATCCGAGGCTTTGGGAGCGGGAAGTCGCGAAGCAAGTCCGCGAACCGCTCCCAGGTGAGACGCTTGCGTTGGCTCCGACGACAGAGCCACTTGTACCAGGCCCGCTTCGCTTGCTCGATGATCCGCAGCAACGAGATGAAGTTGCCGCTGACCCCGAAGTAGTTGAAGTGTCCCTGGATGCGTCTCTTGAGCGCCTTGTGCTGAACCGCAACCGGCAGGTGTCGATGGCGACGACACCAATCGTAGACGCTTCCAATGAACCGTCTCAGGCTCGCACTGCGTGTCTTGCACGTCATCCCCCAACGTCCCTTGCGAGTTCGCGCCCAATAGAACGTGAACCCCAGGAAGTCAAAGGTTGCCCGACCTTTCCCGCCCTCTTGCCGCTTCGGCGGACGCCGGAACGGAAGAAGTCGCGTCTTGTCGGGATGCAGGGTCAGTCCGAAGTGCCCCAACCGCTCGCCGAGGGCGTCCATCACGCGCTTCGCATCTTTCTGGTATTCGAAGCCGATGACGAAGTCATCGGCATACCGAACCAGGGTGGCCTGGCCGTGTAGCCGGGGCTTCACCTTCCGCTCGAACCACCGATCGAGTGCGTAGTGCAGATAAACGTTTCCCAACAACGGGGAGAGCACCGACCCCTGGGCGGTGCCGGTTTCCGACGTGGATAACTCCACGCCCTCCAGCACACCCACGTGCAAACACTTTCCGATGAGTCGCAGAAGCGACCCATCGGCTACCCGAACCTCGAGCATCTCCTTCAGCTTCTTGCGATCCAAGCTGTCGAAGAAGGACACGATGTCGGCCTCGAGGATCCAGTTCACCTTGCCCCGGTGCACGATCCGGTCGAGGGTTCGCACGGCGTCATGGGGACTGCGTCCGGGTCGAAAGCCGTACGAGCAGTCCAGAAAGTCCTGCTCGTAAATCGCTTCCAACACCTCGCGCAAGGCATCCTGGACAATCTTGTCCTCGAACGCCGAGATCCCAATCGGCCGCGTCTTTCCCCCTTCCTTTGGGATGTGGACACGCCGGATCGGCTGATGGCGATATCTCTTCGCCTTCATCCGTGCGTGCAGGTCCTGGAGATTGGCCTCCAGATCCTGCCCGTACTGTTCCTTCGTAACCCCATCCACACCGACCGCCGCATCCTTTCGCATGCGGTGGTAGGCGCGCTCCAGAGCGGGCACATCGATGAGATGGGCCAGTGAGTTGAACCGTCCTTCGGGTTCGTGCCGCGCTCGTTCCACTACCTTCAGCAGTTGCAGTGACATGCCTCCTGATGTCGGTGCATCAGACATGGTTCCCTCCTGTAGATCTCATTCACACGGGCCGCCTTTGCTCGGCCGGGTCCGAGTTGCCACCAAGTTCCCCGACGTCAAAGCTCGTATGCAGCCCTCCGACTTCCTCGCCTCCTTCAGCCGCGACTTCGGTTCCCCTCGTCAACGGCCTACCTCGATGCGGGAGCTTGTTCTGAACCGGCTGCGCATGCTCCTGCAAACACGCAGCGCGTCGGAGACGGGTCACCGGCTCTCCGAAAGACCGGGTTAGTTCGAGGAGAGGAGAGGACCTCCCGGGTTACTGGGCCGTCCTCTTCGTGCGTGCCGTGGTGCAACACCCCGCCGGACTCGGCTCCTCCTCGCCCCTACCCCTCTTTGAGGAGATCTGCGGAGAGGCCGCCATCGCCTTCACGAAAAACAGAACGCTCGGCATCCGGAAAGTCATAGTTTTCGAGGCCACTTACCCACGGCCCACACGCTTGCGTGCCTACGCTTCGCCGGCCTCGTTACCGAGACCGTCGCCAGGCTCGCTACCGGCTCGGGCGGGCTCACCCCTCGCCGGGCGGGTTTCGCACCCGCTGGACGACAAATCGAAGTTTCAAGGAGACATCGCAGTTCCTCCTATCCCAATCGACCAGCAGAGCCTGGTCGCACTGTTTTTCCTATGCGCTGCGCAGATCATCGTCGGTCACGCTCGCGAACTCGGCTGGTAGAGCATTTCGATTCGCGCACCGCCTCTGAAGCGGACGTTTCTCTGCGACCGACGGCTCTTTTCGGTGGCCGATGGCTTTCTTGGCGGCCGATGGCTCTTCGGCGGCTGATGGCTCTCACCGAAGCTGACGGCTCTCATGCGCGTGGCGTCACCGACGATTCGACTTCGACTGAAGCAAGGGTCGTCGAAGTTTTCGTGGTACCTTTGAAAAATTCGACTGGAGGACTCGTCTTGCCCCTCGCACGCGTCGCCGAAGCCCTCGAACAAATCCGCCTCGGGAAACCGGTCATCCTCGTAGATGACGAAGACCGTGAGAACGAAGGCGATATCGTAATCGCGGCCGAGAAGATCACGCCCGACGGGGTGAACTTCATGGCGAAGCACGGTCGCGGCTTGATCTGCCTCACCCTGACGGAAGCACGTGCCGGCGAACTCGATCTGCCGCTGATGGTGCGCGACAACTCCGCGCAGTTCCAGACGGCTTTCACGGTCTCGATCGAGGCGAGACAGGGCGTCACGACCGGGATCTCTGCTGCCGATCGCGCTCGGACGATTCAGGTCGCGGTTGACCCGGAGTCGACATCGCGTGACCTCGCGCGTCCGGGCCACATCTTTCCTCTGATCG
>JAFDAW010000054.1 GCA_019313605.1 Deltaproteobacteria bacterium | reverse complement strand
GCTGTCTGCGTTGCGCGAAATACAGCGCCAACCAGAGTCCGACGCCCAGGCCGGAAAGGGCCAGCCCGATCCGGCGTGAGCGGGGTGGGCGCTGTACCAGCTCGATGGTTCCGCCGGGCGCCGGTATCCGCACGTCGATTCCGCCCATGCGATTGACCTCTAGCGGTATCGGAACACCGTCGAGTTCGGCTTCCCAACCCGGGAAATGCCAGCGCGCGAGGCGAAGCCGCGTTCCCGTCGGCGTATCGACGCGCAGCGAAATTCGAGAGCCCTTCTCCACGAGCACCTCGAACTGCGCTTCTGGCTGAGTGGCGAGCACGGTTCGCCCCCCTACCGCCGCCTCCCGCTTCCACACCGCGGGCCTTGCGCCTCGCGGCAGATACTCGTCGAGGACACTGACGTTGAGCGCGCCTCGTCGCAGCTTCTCGGGTTGAATCGCCTTCACGATCGTCTTGGTGTGCAGCGCGGACAGAGGTTGGTAGTCGGCCAGGTGCGGCCAGGCGTTGGCGACGCAGAGCGCGAAGACAGCCACCTCGACGCCCGTGCGAACGCGATTGGAATACCGCGAGAGAAGCGGAATCGCCGCAAGCCCCGCTGCCACCGCGGTGACGAGCGCGAGCGGACC
Source organism: Deltaproteobacteria bacterium (assembly GCA_019313605.1). Taxonomy (GTDB): domain Bacteria; phylum Myxococcota_A; class UBA9160; order UBA9160; family SMWR01; genus JACZVU01. The sequence goes on along the minus strand of JAFDAW010000054.1, from coordinate 11,687 downwards.
CATGAAGCGCCACGGAAACTGCATGAAGCGCAGCCAGGGGATCGTCTCCCAGAGCGGCGCCGACACCCGAAATTGCAATCCAATGAAGATCAGTGCCGCAGCCAGCAACCCAAACAAGAATCGCCGCCCCGCAAACGCATCCCCAAAGCGTCGAACGGCTACCCACGCCGCAAGAAGGAGCGCCACCGGAGCCAACGCTCCAGAGCTGAAGGCGCGCGTGTAACCAAAGAACTCACTGAAGGGTTTCCACTGGTTGTGAAAATCAAACTTCCCGGTCGTCAATTCGCCGATCTGGATGGCATCGCGAAGCATCAGGGCGGGCAGCCAGAGGAAAGCTGCGACGAGCAGACCTACCACTACGCCAGACGTCAGCGCCAACTGGATGCGTGCGGCCTTTCGCCAACCGTAAAGCCAGAGCGTTCCGCCCAAGAGAAGCGCAAGGCAGATCAACGCCGTGAGGTTGTGACTGAGGATCGATGCCGCGAGCGCACCGGCCACGACGAAGGCACCCCGGAGCGGCTGACGCCCCAGTCGCATCAGTCCCACCAGCGCGAACGGCAGCAAGCACAGAGCTGCGAACTCCGCATTCGCATTTCGAATCAGCTTGTCACCGATCAAATAGGGGTGAAGGGCAAAAATCGTTGCCGCAATTCGCCCGCCCTGCGGATCGGCTCCTGGAATGACATCGAAAAGCCGCCGGACCGCAAAGACACCGATGAACGAAAACAGAACGACGATCGCCGATGCGCCCGCGGCAGCAGAGCCGAACACGGTCGACGCCGCATTCGCCAATGCCACAAAAGCCGGGGCGTAGAAAAGAAAGACGGGGGAGCCGTACCCCCCGTAGAGGTTGGGGGCCCAGTGCGGTGGGAATTGACCTTCGCCCAGTGCGTGGGAAAACTCGGCCACGCGAGCGAGCTCGAACGTCCAGTCGTGCCCTTGCGGAAAACCGCCGACGATCAGCGGAGCGCATGAGATCAGCGCCGCGAGATAGGGAATGGCCTCGAGCCAGGTGTAATTTCGTGTCATCTCCCACCCAATCTCGACAATCCTACCAGCAGCGCAAAGAGGCACCACCTCGGGCCAAAATCGCCCACAAACCACGCAATGAAACTGGATCTCCAGCTGCAGGAGGTCCCTCAAGTAATATTTTCCGGGCTCCGATCAGCCCCATACGGACTTCTGTTCCGATTTGAATCGCGAAAGAAACATCACAAGAGAGTGGAATGGAGACCAGCGTTTACATTTCCAATCTGGTCGCCGCCCTGATCTATCTGGCGGTAGGCATTCGCTTATTCGTGCTGAGTCGACGCACGCGCGGGCGTCCGGAATACCTTCTCGCGCTGACCTACCTCTGCACTGGTGTTTCCTATTTTATCTACGAGTTCCCCGCACTGTTCGACCTGAACCAGGCCTGGGTTCTCATTCTGGCTCGGATCATCTACAGCGTCGGAATCGTCCCCCTCCTGCTCTTTACGCGCGATGTCTTTCGGAGCGATTCTCGCTGGGCGAATGGACTCGTCTGGGCAATTGCCCTGAGCCTGTTTTCCGGCGTCTTCGTTTCGACGCTCAACGGCGACATCGAAGGATTGATCGTCAGCAGCGTTTGGTTCTGGTGCGATTGGATCGGCTACACGGCTCCCTACATCTGGATCAGCGCAGAAGCCTTGATCGCCTACCGCTCTGCGCGAAAGCGGCTGACGATGGGCTTTTGCGAACCGGACGCCGTCAATCGATTTCTGCTCTGGGCGATCTTCGGGTTCCTTGCGGCTCTCGCGAGCATTTCTCTCGTTCCCCTCTATCTCGAATTTGCGGCCACACAGGTCTGGCCGGACTGGGGTGACTATTTCGCGGGCGGGCTCGAGGCGGCAGCGACCGCGGTGCTCTGGTTCGTCTTCTTTCCGCCGACCTTCTATCAGCGCTGGGTCAACCGCGCAGCGGCCGCCCCTGCAGATCACGCGCCCTGACGAGCACGGCTTCTACACGCAGTCGAAAATTTATGTTAAAACCTCGGGCATCGAGATGCCGGTGCCTCGCCCCCTCACCCTCTGCTGCTTTGTGATTCTCGCGGCGGCTTGCTCCGATCAAGCACCCGAGCCCTGGAGCACAAGGGAAATGAACGCGCTGTCGGAGCAATTCGGCCACATCGCCGAAGCCTACGCGGTAGTCGACGTCTGCATCCCCATGATCGATGCGGATAAGGACGCAAAGCGCAGCGTCATCTCCAAGATCGAAGTGCGCCACTATTCGCAACTTTCCCAGATGAACACCGAGGCCGAACTCGCGAAATTTCTCGCCCATCACAGAAAGAGCGGTGGCACTGACGAGCAGGCTGCGGCACTGGAGCGGATCTATCGCGAATCACACCAAGCGGCCGCGCAGCTGCTGACATCGATCGACAATTGCGCAGAGACCGTTACCGATTACGCGAACACGATCCTCAACACGAGGGTTGCACCCGCTCCGTAATCGCGCGCGCACGTAGCGATCGCGAGGGCGAGCGCCTAGACCGGCCGGAAGGGGTCGATCCGGGCGATGGTTTCATCGCGCCCCGGTCCGATGGAGATGATCTCCACCGGAACACCCACGAGCGCCTCGACGCGTTCCACGTAGCTTCGCGCAGTGCTCGGGAGATCCTCGTAGCGACGACATCCCGTGATGTCCTCGTCCCATCCGGGCAGGGTTTCGTAGACGGGCTCGGCTCGCTCCAACTCCGCGAGTGTCATCGGGAATTCGTTCTTCAATTTGCCATCCACGCGATACGCAGTGGCAATCCGAATCTCCCCAAGTCCGGAGAGCACGTCGAGCTTGTTCATCGCGAGCGCAGTCAGTCCGTTGACAGTCGCGGACTCGCGCAACATGACGATATCCAGGCAACCACAGCGCCGCGGCCTTCCTGTCGTCGCTCCAAACTCCGCACCGGCCTCTCGCAGCCGCTCGCCGAACTCCCCGGTTTCTTCGGTCGGAAAGGGTCCGCCGCCGACACGCGTCGTATACGCCTTGGTGATCCCCAGAACGCGATCGATGCGCGTAGGGCCAACACCCGCGCCAGTACACACCGCACCTGCGACACAATTCGACGAGGTCACATAGGGATAGGTGCCGTGGTCGATATCGAGGAAGGTGCCTTGCGCACCCTCGAAGAGAACGCTCTTGCCCGCGCTCAATGCTTCTTCGAGCGTGTGAACGGTGTTATCCACGTAAGGCTCGAGCTGCCGCCCCCACTCGACTGCCTGCTTGTACAGTGCGTCGACGTCGATCGGTTCCCATTTGTAGTACTCGACGAGTTCGAAGTTCTTCTGCTTTGCGATGCGCGTCAACAACTCGCGAAGCCCCTCCGGGTCGAGAAGGTCTGCAACTCGAATCCCGCGGCGCGTGACCTTATCCTCATAAGCGGGACCGATGCCGCGTCCGGTCGTCCCGATTGCGAGCTCACCGGCTGCCTCTTCTCGCGCCTTGTCGAGTGTCGTGTGCCAGGGAAGGATGACGTGGGCACGACCCGAGAGCCGAACCCGCGACGGGTCGCGCAGCAAGCCGCGCTCCTTGAGCGCCTCCAGTTCGGTCAGCAAGCCATCCGGATTGACGACCACCCCGGGGCCAATCAGGTTGACCGTCGAGGGATTGAGGACACCCGCCGGGACCACGTGGAGCACGGTCTTGACACCGTCGACCACGAGCGTGTGCCCGGCGTTGTTGCCGCCGTGATATCGGACCACGAGTTGCGCGTGGGGAGCGAGCCAATCGACGACTTTCCCCTTGCCCTCGTCGCCCCACTGAGCGCCTACCGCGACCAGTGCCGTCACGATCCAAGCTCCACGAGTTGTGCAGAAATCAGATGGGGCAAATTATGCAACTGTTTCATCACTGCCTCCTCGGGCGCTCGGTCGATATTGACGAGCATCGCAGCAAGGGAGCGCTCGGGTATCAGCGCGAGCTGCATGCGCGAAATGTTGATGCCGCCCTCCCCCAGCACCATGCCAACACTTCCCACGACACCGGGCTGGTCTTGATTCTGGATGAAGAGCGTCGGTCCCTTGGGGACCGCCTCTAGCATGAAGTCGTCGATTCGGACGATGCGCGGCTGGTCTCCGTGAAACACCGCCCCGACGATATACCGATCTTCACAACCCACGACACGAGTGGAAATCGCGCTCGCGAAGTCGCGCGATCGGCTGACCTTCGACTCGACCACCTCGATACCGTGCTCTTTCGCGATCAGCGGAGCATTGACGAGGTTCACCTCGTCGCTCACCGACTCCAGGATCCCCATCAGGATCGACACCGTGATCGGAGCGACCTCGAGCCCCGCAGCGTCGCCCGAATACTCGATCTCGACCCGATCGATCGCGCCTGGGCAGAGTTGCCCCTGAAAACGCCCCAGTTTTTCGCCGAGTTCAGAATACGGGCGAATCTGCTCGTAGAGTTCTTTCGAAATCGACGGGACATTGAGGGCGTTTCCCACGATTCCGTCTACGAGATAATCGCGGACCTGCTCGGCCACCGCGATCGCGACGTTCACCTGAGCTTGCTCGGTAGACGCCCCGAGGTGCGGCGTGCAGATGACGCGATCGTGCAGCACCAGCGGATCGTCAGGGCTCGGCGGCTCCTTGGAAAAGACATCAATCGCAGCCCCGCCAACCTGACCAGAATCCAACGCACGCAGCAGTGCGGCTTCGTCGACGATTCCACCCCGCGCCGCATTGATGATCAGCACACCCGGTCGCATTTTCTCGAAAGCCGCGTCGTTCAAGAGGCCTGTGGTCTCCGGAGTACGCGGAACGTGAACCGAGATCGCATCTGCACGTGTCAGCATTTCGTCGAACGAAACGAGTTCCACCTCCGCGCGGGCTTTTGCCGGCCCAGACAGAAACGGATCGTACGCGATCACCTTCATCCCGAGACCCTTGGCGCGTGCCGCGACGATGCGACCGATGTTTCCGAGGCCGATGACCGCGAAGGTCCGGTTGTAGAGTTCCATTCCGGTGAAGCGCGACTTCTCCCATTTTCCGGATTTCATCGATGCGGTCGCCTGGGGGATGTGGCGTGCAAGCGAAATCAAAAGCGCAATCGCGTGTTCAGCAGTGGTGATGTTGTTACCGCTCGGTGTGTTCATCACCGCGATGCCGCGCGCAGTGGCGGCCGGAACGTCGATGTTGTCGACGCCAATCCCCGCCCGACCAATGGCCCTGAGTTTGTCTGCGGCCGCGATCACTTCGGCGGTCACCTGGGTGCCGCTGCGAATCACGAGCCCGTCCACGTCGGCCACCGCTGCGAGCAAATCATCGCCCTTCAGGCCCGGTTCGTAGACCACTGTGAGACCCGATGTCTGTTCGAGAATTTCGAGACCTTGTGGATCCAACTTGTCGCTCACCAGTACTTTTGCCACGACTTATCTCTCCCGGGTGCCCGGGCAAACGCGGTCCGGCACCCGCTGGGGGTTCGCTCACCAGCACTTCAGACTAATTGCCCCGCGGCGACTAAGCCCATGGTTTCATTGGGAAAAGAGGCAAGAAATACGATTGTGCCCAAGCCCCTGATGGGTGTCAACGCCGGGCTGTTTCCGCGGTCTACGGCGCCTCGGAACCGCTCGAGCGCAGCTCCCTGGGCCGGCGCTTGTGGAAGAAGCGCCGGGGCCGCGCGTACAACCACGACTCGGGGACGCGGTCCGATTTAGACCGCACTCTCGCACGTCCTTCAGCACAGGCAGTGCTGCAATACCAAGCGCCATCTACCTTGATCGAAGCGAGTCCAAGGCTGTCCTGGCAGCGCGCACAAGAACCAGCCCCGCTGGCGGGGCGATGATCAACATTGCTCATGCGGCATAGAGTAGGCGTGCACGACGGAGTGGCAAGGAGGGAACGCACGAATCAAACGATGCCCGGAGCAAGAAAACTCGAAGCCGTGCATCGGCTGTGGCGGTCTGGTGCAGACACCAACCCACCCAAAGCGAGTCCCTGGGCCCCCGCTAGTCGAACGCAACGAACCACCCACCCGGACCTGCGCGGGCAGCCAGAGGCACTTTCCGAACAGCCCGTCAGGCCTACGCGGGCCGAGCCCCTGAGCCCCCGCCAGTGGCGCTTGCCGAACAGCCCGCCATAGGTCTGCGCGGGCCGGAGCCCCTGGGCCCCCGCCAGTGGAACGCAACGAACCCACTTCCCGGGAGTGCGCGGGCGGTTAGGAGTCTTTTGGTTTGGGCCGCGTCGCCAGCGCAATGCCACGCGCACCGGCTTGCTGGGCGATGTCGAGGATGTTGACAGCCTGCCCGAGCAGCACGGCCTGGTCGCCGCGCAACACGACGACCTTCTCGCGGGCGTCGGTCAGCGCCGCCTCGAGTACCTCGAAGAGTCGATCTTCGGGCACGACGGCGTCGTTGATCATGATTTCGCCATCCGGGCCCACGGTTACGGTCACGCCCTGTGGCGTTTCGTCGCTGACATCCGCGCCGGGCAGGTCGATGTTCTTGCCCTGGTTCTGGATCACCGACGTCGTCACCATGAAGATGACGAGCAGTACCAGGAACACATCCGTCAGCGGCGTGATGTTGATTTCGGCGACGATCTCGCCATCGGAACTGTCGTGATCAGGCTGGTACGAACTCGCCACCCTGCACCTCCGCTTGGTTGGATCCGCCGCTCTCTGACGTCTCGACGAAGATCAGCGCTTGTAGGAATCGCTCGCAAGACCGCGCGTAGGTGGTACCCAGCGAACTCGCGCGAGTCTGGAGATAGTTGAAGAAGGTCAGCGCCACGATGGCGACGAAGAGTCCCGCGGCCGTTGCGATCAGCGCTTCCGAAATACCCGAGGCCACGACTTCGAAACCGCCGACACCTTCGACCGCCATGCTCCGAAACGCGCGAATGATTCCGATGACCGTTCCGAACAGGCCCACGTAGGGGGCGAGCGAGCCGATCGTGCCGATCACCCAGAGGCCGCGCTTGAGGTCCGTCACGGCCTCCTGGCGCGCGGTCAACAACACCCGATCCAGATCCTCGATGGCGATGTTCTTCCAACGCATCGCCTCGAGGAAGATCTTCGCAACGGGCGCCTCGGACTGGTCACAAAGCGACCGAGCGCCCTCGACGTCACGCTTCACGAGCGACTCGATGGTCTCGCGGGTGACTGCGAGGGTTCGACTCTTGAGGCCCCGATAGCGCCACATGCGCTCGAAAAGAATCGTGAGTGCAATCACAGAAGCAATGAACAACGGGACGACCGTAAGGCGTCCGTCGTACAGCAGCTGAATTAGTTCTTGCGCATCCATGAGCGCCCTCCTCGCTTGAATCGCCCCAGAAACCCGGACGAAGTATCCCGCCGGCACCCGCCTCGGTGCCATTCTCGCTTTCGATTCGCCAGGTTACCCGAACGAACGCGCCCCACCAGCGCATGCCTGTCGCATCGGCAACCGGGGGGAACGAGCAACACCAGCCCACTCGTGTCCGGCGCCTCGCAACCGGCCCTTCGACCCTTTGTCCCCTACAACTTGAACGGAAAGTTTTTCCGGTCCCATTTAAGCGCCGTTTTACCGAAGAAGCCAGTAGGCGTGTGCGTCCCACTGGCATCGCTATCATCGCAGCGGAAACCCGGGCGGCGCTTCCGGGGTCCAACCGGCTGGGGCGTAGACCTGAAATTACAGGCAAGAGCCGGCAACCCGCAACAGCGGATGGCGATCGACAGTGTCGCGCGCTGGAGCGACTGAGCCAGCAAAATCTAGAACGGAAGCCCAGTCGGAAACTTCGGAGCAAGCACGCCCACGATGAAACAGCAATCGATTCTACGACCTCGCAGCGCGCGCAAGCATCCCCGGCAACGGGTGGGCGCGGCCTTCGTCCAGGCCGCCACCGCGGGCGGAGTGGCGCCCGACTTCCCGATGGATTTTCACGAGCCGGACGAGGGCAAGAGCACGCTCGCGACGGGCAGCATTTCGGCAGCGATCCACTTTGGTGCGATCGGCCTGCTGTTTCTCTTCGCGGCCCTCAATCCCGAGATTATCGAGGAGATCATCCCCGTCCAGCTGCTTCGCGAAGAGGCGCCCAAGACGCCGGCGCCCGCCCGCAGGGCTCTCGCGGAGCGCCGCAAGCTCGATTTCGCTCCGGCGATGCAGACCGTTCAACCCCAGATCATCAACAAGCGCGTGATCGCCAACGCCGCACCCGCGATCAATGCGGAAATGCTGCAGATGGATTCGCTCAACTCCGCTGCCGCACCGACGCAGGTGAAACGCTCCGCCATCGACGTCGATCGCGTTTCGGCCATTGGCGCGGTCGGTGGCTACCAGGCCTCGAAGGTCGAAGTCAATCAAGCGGCGGGCCCCGCGGTTCGCGGCCCGATCGGAGCGGTCGCCCCGGTCGGTCCTTCCGTGGGTCCGCGCAAAGTGGCCGGCACCGATGGAAACAGCTTCGGGACCGGTTCGCTCGCGATCAACCAGGGCTCGTCGGTTCGCGATGGCGTGCTCACCTCTCGCGACGTCGTCGGCTCGCCCACCGGCCCCGTTCTCGTCAGCGTCGACACGGCGGTCGGCGAGGGAAACCTCAGCGGACCGGGTGGTGGAACCGGCACCGGCCTTCAACCGGACGGCACCGGAACGGACTGCACCCAGCGGCCCGAAGTCCAGGCGTATCTCGAGGTGCTGTATCAGCGGATCTACTCGCGCTGGACCCTGCCCTACGGAATCGAAAACAAACGCGTGACCCTGCGCTTCGAGATCGACGTGGCGGGTTCCACTTCGAGCATCCAGCTCGTCAAGGGCGATAACGCGATCGGTGCGAGCGCCGTCGACGCCATGCGAGCGTCCTCCCCCTTCCCCCCAATGCCCGATCGCGTGCGATGTCTCGCCAATAGACACGTCACAGCGACCTTTACCAGCTCATCCCTTGCAGGCTAATCGCGCTCATTCAGACGGGATCTGCTGCCGCGTGGCCACTGTCACGCGGGCGTTCGCACCACTCTTTGCGCTGCTCGCGATCGTCGCCGCGCCACTCGCGGGTGCTCGCGCAGCATGCGCTCCGATCGAACTCCTCTACGACGAAAACGAAAACATCCACGAGAAGCGGGTCGATCACAACAAAGACTGCACGTACGACGAGATCGTCTACTACGCCAGCGGCACGCCCGAACGCGCCGAAAAAGACACCGACCTCGACGGCGCGTTCGACATCTGGATTTACTACGGGCGCGATGGGAATCCCAGCCGCCAGGAACAGGATACCACCGGGGACGGCAAGGCCGATCGCTGGATCCAATACAAAGACGGCCTGCCGAGCACCCAGCTCGACGACAAGAATGCCGACGGAAAAGTAGACACCACGCTCAACTACGCGGGTGATCTACCAGAGCGTCTCGAAGAAGACACCAACTTCGACGGCAAGCCCGATCGCGTCACGACCTACAAAGACGGAGCCGTCGCTTCCGTCGAGGCCGACAAGGACCACAGCGGCCGGCCGGATGTCCGCGCGCGGTTCAATCCAGACGGGAGCAAGAGCGTCGAGGAGCAGGACACCAGCGGCGACGGAAAGTACGACGCGACCATCTACTTCGAAAACGATGTCAAAGTAAGGCTCGAGGAGGACACAACGGCCGACGGGAAGAAGGATGTCGTGACCTTCTTCGAAGCGGGCGTCATCGTCAAAAAGCAGGCCGATACCACCGGTGACGGCCACTTCGATCGGGTCGCCCGCTACGAAGACGGCGTCGAACGCACCCAGATCCAGGACGAAGACGCCGACGGGAAACCGGAGCGCGTGGTTCACCTCGGCACCGATGGAAAGATGAAACGCGAGGAAATCGATACCACCAGCGACGGCAAAGCCAACCTCTTCCGCTTCTACGCGGATGGCAAACGGGTGCGCGAAGAAGAGGACTCCAACGCGGACGGAAAATCCGACATCGTCACCACCGTGGATGGTGATACGCCGATCCACCGAGAGGCCGACACCACCGGAGACGGCCTCAAGGACACAGTGGTCGACTTCCGAGACGGAAAGAAGACGAACCAAAGCGAAGATCGCAACGCAGACGGTCAACCGGATGTCCGCTACGTGTTCGACGCGAAAGAAGCCGTCCGGACAGAAGAGCTCGATGAAGATCACGACGGGCACTTCGAGATTGCGATCGAATACGAAAACGGAAAGCGCACGCGCCGGCTCACCAAAGCGCAGGGGACGGAGCAGCCCCAGCGCGTCGAATTCTACGAAAACGAAAAGCTGGCCCGTGTCGAGGTGGATGAAGACGGCGACGGCCGCCCCGACCTCTGGAACATCCACGCACCGAGCGGCGAACTCATTCGCCAGGAGCAGGACTCCAATCACAACGGCAAGATCGACACCTGGATCGATCTCGATCCCAAGACCGAGAAGGAGATCGCTGTCCGACGGGACACCGATGACGACCAGAAGATCGACAGCTGGCGCAAGAACGATCCCGACGGTTCCCCTATTACGCTTGAAGAAGACCGTAACCGGGACGAAAAGATCGATCGCAAGGTTTCCTTTGCAGACGGAAAACCCGCGAAGTTCGAAGAAGACACCGACTACAACGGCAAGATCGATTTCCGCGGCAGCCTCGACGCTTCTGGCGCCGTACAGCACGAAGAGCGCGATACCACAGGGGATGGCCGCTTCGACACGGCAATCACATATGACGGCGGGGTAGAGATCCGCGAAGAGCGAGACACCCGGGCCGATGGCCAGTTCGACGTCGTCACCCACTTCGAAAAGGGTGTGCAGGTCCGGCAAGAGCAAGACACCCAGGGTGACGGCAAATTCGACTCGACGATGGTCTTCGAAAACGGCCGCGAAAAGATCCAGACTCGCGACACCAATAGCGATGGCAAGCCCGATGTCGTCGTCTATCTAGACAAGGAAAACCGCCCGGAGAGAGATGAGATCGACACCAATGCCGATGGCAAGCCGGATCACAAGAATTTCTACAAGAATGGCGAGCGGATTCGCGACGAAGTCGACCAGGATTTCGACGGCCGATTCGAAATGGTCACGACCTACAAAGACACCAAACCCCACCGTACCGAGACCGATCTCGATGGAGACGGCTCCACGGATTTGATGATCGAATACGAGAACGGCTTGAAGACCGTGCAGCGCGAAGACCGAAATGCCAACGAGAAATTCGACCTGGTCACCTACTTCGACGCGGCCGAGAGCCCCGAACGCATCGAGGACGACACCGATCACGACGGGCGATTCGAGACCGTCACCTTCTATGAGTCGGGTGTGAAAGTGCGCGCCGAGAAGGACCGCAACGGCGACCAAAAACCCGATGTATTCATCTACTTCGAGGGCGACCAGATTGCGCGCCAGGAGGAGGACACCGACTTCGACGGAGTCGTCGATGTGCGCAACCGGGCCGGCGCAAAGGGCGGGCAGATCCAGGAGACAGACACGAACGCGGACGGCCAGATCGATACCTGGCTCTCAACCGACGCCGAGGGAAACGTCGTCAAGAAGGAAGAAGATCAGAATGGCGACGGGAAAGCCGATCTGATCGTCTTCTTGAAAAACGGAAAGATCGAGCGCCTCGAACAGGATACGGATGCGGGAGGCTGCGCCGACTTGAAACAGTGGTTCACTGGCGCCGGAAAAGTTCGCGCCGAGTATCGGGACAGCACCGGAGATTGCAAGACCGACATCTGGAGCTACTTCGAGAGCGACATTCTGGTGCGGCAAGGCCAGGAT
>JAFDAW010000289.1 GCA_019313605.1 Deltaproteobacteria bacterium | reverse complement strand
CCTCGAGACGCTGGCGATCGTCGCCTACCGACAGCCCCTGACGCGCGCGGAGGTGGAGAACGTGCGCGGCGTCGACGCGGGCCCCGTGATGCGGACCCTGCTCGAGCGCAAGCTCATCAAGTTGTCCGGCCACCGTGACGTGCCGGGCCACCCGATGCTCTACGCGACCACGAAACGCTTCCTCGAAGTCTTCGGACTGGTCCAACTCGACGATCTCCCGACGCTGCGGGAACTCGAAGAGCTGGTGCCCGTGGCGGACGAAACCGGCGACGCGTTTGCGGCGGATGATCAGGCGGGCGACGTTCTCGCGAGTGACGAGAGCGGAGATGCATTCGCGGTGGACGAAAACGAGTCGCTCGCAGCCGAGATGGACGCCGGTCCGGAGACCTCAGCCGAAGCCGAGGTCTCGCTGGAAGACGTCGAGATTCTCGGCAAACCCCACTAGATCACCGGAATCCCGATGCGGGAAGCAACGCGATCCGGCACTCCCGGTGAGCGGCTCCAGAAGATTCTCGCAGCGGCGGGTGTGGCGTCCCGCCGCGCTGCGGAGGAGTTGATCCGGGCCGGTCGGGTCACCGTCAACGGTTCTGTCGCGACACTCGGAGAATCGGCGGATGCCGAACGCGACGCGATTGCAGTCGATGGCGAACCGATCGAACGCGAAACTCTCGAATACTGGATGCTCCACAAGCCGCTCGGTGTCTTGACGACGGTGTCGGACCCGCAAGGGCGATCAACGGTGGTCGATCTGGTTCCGGAGTCGAGCGCACGCCTGTTTCCGGTCGGGCGTCTGGACCTTTTGAGTGAGGGGTTGGTGCTACTCACCAACGATGGCCCGCTCGCCCACAGTCTGCTGCACCCCTCTTTCGGCGAGGAACGCGAGTATCGGGTCACGGTTCGGGGCTCAGTTGATCGAGCGACGCTGCGTCGTGTTTCCGAAGGCATCGAACTCGAAGATGGACTGACGGCACCAGCGCGTGTCGGCACTGCCCGCTTTGATCGCGAAACCCGAACGACCACCTTTGCGCTCACCCTCGTCGAGGGCCGAAAAAGACAGATTCGCCGGATGATGCGCGCGTTGGGGCATCCGGTGGTGCGACTCGTACGCGTTCGAATGGGGCCGCTCGAACTCGGTCGGCTCGCGGCAGGCAAAGCTCGTCCGCTGCGCGCGCGCGAGTTGCGCATGTTGAAGCGAGTCTTGGCGGGTTCGCGCAGCGACTAGCAGTCGGACGGCAATTGATCCGGCAAATCAGTGTGGGTGCGGGCTTATCGCAAGTTCGCAGTCTGCTCTGGAATTGCGACGTATCTTCTTGATTTCCAACGCCTTTTCAGTTTAGAATGGTTCTAGATTGTGACTCGGGGTGTTCTCGATGGACAGCATTGTTTTGCGCTTTCACCGCTTGGCCGGACGCATTTTCGTCCTGGCCGTCACCGGCGTGAGCGTCGCTACGACCGGGTCTGCGAGTGTCACCGGAGTGTGCCCCGACGGCAGCATGTTCATCGTCCAACGGCCCGAGTCGGTTCCCTGCCGCAACGCCAAGGCGGTGGATCCGAGTGACGTGCCGCCCATGAAGCCCCAGTACCTCCCGCGCCCCTACGGCTGGGAGGTTTTCCATCGCAAGAACGATCCCAACAATCCCTACAACTTGATTCAGGGGCAACCTATTGAACCCCAGGCCCCGGTTCATCGAATCCAGGACAATCGAAACGATCCGCAGCCTTCTCGCGAGCAGCCCGTGAACCAGGTCTCGGCTCCTGAGCGCTCGAATTTACAGAGCGCCTCTGTACCGGTGGCCCACCCGGAGAAGCGGGTGGACGAGTCGGCTTTGGATCTGGTGGATACCGAAGCCGATGATCTGGCGATGATCGTCGAGCTATCACAGCGCCGGACTCCGGCGTCCTTTACAGACGACGGATCACGGGGGCGGGTGCGGCTCGCGCGATCGCTGGCCTTCGAGGCGCGAGTCCGCGAGACCTTGAGCGGTAGCGGTCAGGCGAGCAATGGGCTCGTCGTGCTCTTCGTCGCAGATGCGGATTCGGGTGGCTCGTTCTACGGGAATCTCACCTTTGTACAGAATGGAATGGCTTTTCATCCGAGCAGCGACGATCCCTACCAGCTCGGTGTGATTCGAGGGCGGCTGGGGCCCCTCGAAAATGGCAGCAGCGTACTCGGCTATGTGGTGTTGCCGGATCGGCTCGATCCTTCCCACCCGATCGATGTCTATTGGAACGACAGGCAGCTGACGGCGATCTTTCAGCCCTGATACTCGAACGACAAGCAGCTGACGGCGACCCTTTCGCGCTGAACCCGAGCGCGTTTGGGATCGTGTGTTCGGGGATCGCCTGGGCGCAGCCCAACAGGCTGCGGGCGAAGCTTTCGCGGGCGCAATTGGACGGGCGTAGAGTCAGCGTGGTGCGACGGGCTTGGAGTCAGCGCGGTACGAGGATGTAGACCTGGGTGTAGATCAGGCTGCCGTCGCTGCCCTGCGCGATCCCGATACCCGTGAAGTTCAGGGCGGGAGCGAGCAGGTTGCCCCGGTGATCCGGTGATCGAAGCCAACTTCTGACGATCTGGGAACTCGGATTCGATTGCGTCGTCTTCCCGAGGTTTTCTGCCGCGAGGCGCATGTCGTTGACTCCGCCTTGTTGGAGTCGGTCGACCGGGTTCTCCCCCTCGGGCGAGTGATGGCTGAAGTAGCCCCGCTGCGCCATGTCGCTGCTGTGGGCCTGCGCGACACGATCTAGATCGCTCCGTCTCACCAATGGAATCAGGTGGTGCTCGCTCCGGACTTGATTGACCTGTGCGAGCAGTTCCGCTTCGAGCGACGCCACGTTCGCGGGGCCTGCGGCTGCGGCCGTTTTCACCATCAGTGGCGACAGCGCGAAAGCGAGCCAGAAACCCAGGATGAATCCGATGCCCTGTGCGGGAGTTCGGGGCATGGCCTAACGCGTGGCCTCACCGGATTCGGAATCGGAAAGCCTGCCAGCCAATGTGGGGGCCTCGAGCAGTTCACGACGAACGAGTCGGCCCGCTTCGTAGTGAGAGACGACTTCCAGTCCTCCGTCCTTGTCGCGGTCTTCTTCTCGACGCAGCAGCTTTTCGTTACTGTCGTAATAGAGAATCTCGTCGGCCTGGCCATCGCCGTTGGAGTCGCGCTCTTCGCGAACCCGGCGACCTTCTTCGAAGAAAGACACCACATCGCGGAATCCGTCACCGCTCGTATCCTGCTCGTGGCGCGCGAGTTCGCCGGCGCGAAAGAAACTCCAGGTATCTACGGTCCCGTCGCCGTTGGAATCGGAGCGCCTTCTCGCAATAGCGCCGTTGTCGTAGTCGGTCCAGGAGTCCAGTACACCGTCTCCACTCGTGTCTTCCTCGACCCGGCCCGGTCGATGGGTCTGCGCGTCGAAGACGATGGTTCGATCCGGTCGCCCGTCGAAATCTTCATCCAGGACCTCTTTCGCGATCTCACCATTTTCGCGAAAGATCCATTGATCGATTCGACCGTCGTTGTTGCGATCGACGATTCCACTCGCGGTCGGATA
>JAFDAW010000288.1 GCA_019313605.1 Deltaproteobacteria bacterium | reverse complement strand
AACCCAACGGGACCGCCCCGCCCGGCACCTTGAAATCATCCCCCCTCGGGGCCGACTGGCTACTTAACAGCAAGGCACGCGCCTTTTCGCCGCGAGACATCGCGAAGTAACTGCCCTCGGTGCCCAGGAAATGGGCAGTTACTCAGGAGAATTCTGAGTTATCGGACGTGGGAACTTCGCAGCTTCTATCGACTATCCTCTGGATATTCGTTGACCTTTCGTTGCCACGATCCCAACGGTAGCGCTCTCCGTGCACCGCAATCGGCGCGGCGGACCAGCCAAGATCAGCCCGCACGGCCTGCGAGGGAGACCGAATGCTAGAATCGGGCGCATCCCGAGATAAACGGCTACGCGACAGCGGAAGAGTTCCTCGCGCTGGGTGCGCGCGTCGCCGTCAATGGGCGCACCAAGGAGTCGGTGGACAAGGCGATCGCCGAACTCGGGGGTGGCGACCGCCTTATCGCCGCGCCCGGCGACGTCGGGACCGTGGACGGTTGCGAGTCACTCGTGGCCACCGCCATCCAGGGTCTCGGCGGTCTCGACGTGCTGGTCAACAACGCCGGCATCGGCGTGGATGCGCGCATCGAAGACACCGACGAAGCGTTCTGGGACGCCACGCTCGACACCAATCTCAAGGGCACGTTCTTCTGCTCCCGGGCGGCGCTCGAAGCGCTGCGCGCGACGCGGGGCAACATCGTCAACATCTCCTCCGACGCCGGCCTAGTGGGCAGTCAGACCCTGGTGGCCTACTGCGCGTCGAAGGGCGGTGTCGTCAACATGACCCGCGCCATGGCGGTCGAGCTCGCGCCGCTGGTGCGCGTCAACTGCGTCTGCCCCGGCTACGTCGACACCGACATGGTTCGGCGCGACGGCATCGACAAGGCAGACGATCCGGCCGCCGAAGAGCAGGCGCTCATCGACTTCGCGCCCCTCAAACGCATCGCCACGCCCGAAGAGATCGCCGCGGTCATCCTCTTCCTGGCCTCACACGAAGCCCGATTCATGACCGGGGCGGCCCTGCCCATCGACGGGGGCGCGGGCGCCGGACATTGAAGCCGCGGCGCGCCGATCGGCCTACGCGCGCCGTCGATGCACGGCGATGAGGCGCCCGCTGATGGTGCTGCCCAGGACGGCAACGTCGTCTGCTGGGGCGATGACTTCTACGGGCAGGCGACGCCCCCCGACGCCGTCAACGGCGTTTCGGGGACAGCGACCGACATCGCGGCGGGCTACTACCATACACTCGCAATTGTCCACGAGCCGACCGCATGGCTGGGACAACTCGCAGGATTCGCCCTCCTCTGCGCTCTCCAGCGTTCACGTGTCCGTAGGTGCAGAGGATGAACTTGACGGTGCGCTGCTAGTCGGGGTGGAGTTGTCGAAGTCGCCTTGTAGCAGATACGAGTTCGAAACTTCGCTCAGATCCTGACCTGCCTGCATTGGTAGTGGCCCCACACTGGCACCACGTCTTGCGTCGCTAAGAGCCCGGAATTGCTCGGTGCAAGGCGGGTTCGATTCCCGCGTCCGCACAGAGAGAATCCAGAACTTCTCAGCGGTTCTGTCTGGTGATCGGTTGTAGCCATCCCCAGCCCATTCAACCGCATTCAGGCCATTTGCTAGCGGGACAGGATCGCTGTAGTTGTTGGACATTGCTCACGAATTTCGATAGGCCGCCCAGCCTCCGAAGCTGGGGGTCGCGCGTTCGAATCGCGCCCGGGTCACCATTTGGTTTCGCGCACTTAGTCGCCTCGCGCCTGCGAGCGTTGCGCATCAAATCACCGAACCAGACCGAACCAGTCCCCTCTACCGTTTCTTCGGCATGGTTCAGATCTCCTCAAGTGGCTGTTTACCACTTTTGATCTGGACCAGTTATTTCAGGCTAGGTCACTGTGGCCCACGTTCAGCACGTCCACTGCGTATTGAATCGCCGAGAGGCAATTCAAATCTCCGGGAGCCACGATGTTCCCCACGTTGCGGTGCACGAAGAGCTCGCCCGGATCGAGGCCCACGATCGCATTCGCGGGCACGCGGCTGTCCGAGCACCCGATCCACAAGTAGGTCGGGGACTGCTGGCCACACAGCTTTACAAAAAAGTCGGGCTGCTCTCTCCTCGCAGTCTCCGCCCATTGGCGGTTGTTCTCAAAGAGATCTCGTAGCTCCATCGCATGACCCCAGTGTCCATGTCTGGCTTCATCTCAGCGGTAGACATTGCGTCGCCAGTCGGGCGCAGTATCTTCCAATCCACAACATACGAAGTAATTATCGCGAAATTGGTAGCAGGAGAAGCAGGGGCGAGCAAGCAGCCAGTTAGTGGGCTGCACCTACCGCGCCCTGGAGTCGAAGAGGAGCAGCGACCTCAGAATGAGTAGCCGCGAGTGGACATTCCTCACGAACCACGCCCACGTGCTTATCTGCATTGTCGACACGCCGGAAGCGCGTATGCGCGATATCGCCGAGAAGGTCGCGATTACTGAGCGTGCCGTGCAGCGCATCGTCGGAGACCTGGAGGACGCCGGCTACGTCCAGAGAGTCCGCATCGGTCGCCGCAATCGGTACACGGTCCGCAAGAGCCTACCCCTGCGCCACCCAATCGAGAAACACCGACGTATTTCCGCCCTGCTCAAGCTCATCCTGGACCCTCCGTGGTAGCGTCGCTACCTGCCGCACGCTGTCCGGGGAACTCTCGGACGGTGCAGCGAGCGGCCCAGTCGCTCTTCGCTCCACCGTCCAGGCGATGCCAAAGAGAGCGAACAGTTCTTGCGACGCTGCAAGCGGGTGGAAAAGCGCCGGCAGCACGTAGCGCATGGCGATGCCATCCAGAGGCCTCTCTACGGCTAGTCCTTGCGACGCGAAAGACATCCGGCCGCTGGATCGCTGGGGGTGCCGACAGAATCGCAAGGGCGACGGACGATGGGCGTAAGAGAGACGCCGGGCCCGGCATCCATTGATCTACCTGCTGTTCGTATTCGGCTTCGTGCTGCTGATCGTGGGGGCCGGTTGGCTGATCGACGGCGCGCTGAGGCTGGCGCGACGGTTCGGCGCCTCGGACCTCGCCGTCGGCCTCACCGTCGTCTCGATCGGTACCTCGGTGCCCGAGCTGGTGGTCAACGTCGCCGCGAGCCTGCGCGGAAGCCCGGACCTCGCCATCGGCAACATCCTGGGCAGCAACGTCGCCAATGTCCTGCTGATCCTGGGTGTTACTGGAGCCATCCGCACGCTTCCCATTTGCAACCGCACGATTCTCTCGGAAATCCCGATCTGCCTGGCCGCGACTCTCCTCGTGGGATTCCTCGCGAACGCCCATCTGTTCACCACGGAGCAGATCCTCACGCTCAGTCGCCTCGACGGGCTGATTCTGCTCGGCTTCTTTGCTCTCTTCCTGGGCTACGTCTACCGCACGGCGCAGGACGGTATGGCGCTGGGGACGTCCGCGCCCGACGAACGATCCGCCCACTCGGGCGCAGGCACGGCGCTTCGGATTCTCGGCGGGGTGCTCGCATTGGCCCTGGGCGGGGAGTGGGTCGTGAGGGGAGCCCTTGCGATCGTCGAGAACGCGGGCGTAAGTGAATCACTCGTAGGTCTCACCGTGCTGGCGCTGGGGACATCTGCGCCCGAGCTCGCCACCACCGTAAGTGCGGTCTACCGCGGCAAGACGAATGTCGCGGTGGGGAACATTATTGGCTCCAATATCTTCAACCTTCTCTGGGTGCTTGGGGTCAGCGCGGTGATCCGCCCGCTTCCCTTCGATCTTCTGAGCAATACCGACCTCGTCATGGTGGTCGTTTCCAATGCGCTCTTGCTCCTGGCCATGGCCATCGGCCGCCCGAACACGGTCGATCGCTGGGAAGGCTGGGGCTTCCTGGCGGTATACGGGGCCTACCTCGCCTTTCTGGGCGTTCGGGGCTGAGGC
>JAFDAW010000287.1 GCA_019313605.1 Deltaproteobacteria bacterium | reverse complement strand
TCAGCAGCGACGAGATCCCGGAGCATTTCGCGGCCGTCGCGGAGGGTGAATCCGAGCGGGGCGGGCGGTTGGTGGTCGCGTTCGCACCGCGCCACGGGGGAGATGCCGCACTCGCGGGGCTCGCCCACGCCAAGTCACTCGCCGGAGACGGCGAATTCGATGGAGAGGTGATCGCGGTCTGCCCGCAGTGGTCGATCGCAGCGCGGCAACGCCTCGCAATTCTTTCACCTCAGGGGATGAATTTCCGTGCGGTGGCGGCTTCATCGCTCTCGGATGCTGAGAATCTGGTTGAAGTGCTCCCGGGCGATTCGGCTTTCTCGGTGCCCGCGCGACAGGTTGCGGATCGCGTGGAGGGAACCCAGAGGGACCTCTTCCTGCGCGCGCTCGCGGCCCTCGAGGGGCTGGCCGCAAAACACGGCGGCTCCGTACGCGGAGTGGGAGGCAGCGTCGAGTTGGTGTTGGTCGCGCAGCGGATCGCATCGATTCGCATCGAGAACCCGTCGGCGACCGAGAACCACCTGGTACTCGAAACCCTTCAGCCCGACAAGGCGACAGAGCGGCTCGATTCGGGGAGCCTGGCTGTCGCGATGGATCGCCTGGAGGGCAGTCTGCGCAAACGCCTGAACGACCGGCGTATGCGCGGAAGCGAAGAGGGAATGCGCGCACAGTTGGTGGGTTCGCTGATCGAGGCCGAAGGAATTCGCGACAGTGTACGCTGGCCGCTCGCAGGCTCGGAGCCCGAGGTCGTCGATCTCGTCGGTGTAGGAGCCGGTGGGACGGTTGTGGTCGGCGCCTTGCGGTCGAAGATCGCACTGCCCGAGTTGGCGGCGATCCTCGACGGTGTGGCTGCCGTGCGACCGGCGCTCGCCGGCTGGTTGGCCGGTGCCGATGCGCCGGTTCGGCTGGATGCCATCCGGCTGCTGTTCGCCGCCAAGGAGTTCAGCCCCGGTGCATTGCACCTGCTTTCGATGCTCTCGCTCGATCACGTCAGCTATGACATCCACCAGCCCCGCGGCCGCGATCCGCAGCTCAGGCTGCGGGAATCAGGCGTCGCCGCGCCGATGGTCATGCGCACTTCAGTGCCCGCGGTGGTGAAGGAATCGGAAACCGCAGCAGAGGAGGCGGAGGCGCAACAAGACCGTGCCCCCAGCCGCCGCCGACGACGCGGACAGCGGAGCAGCACGCCTCGTGAGCCCCGTGAGCCGCGTGAAAGCGTCGAGTCGGCCGAGCCGAGCGCAAATCGCTACGACGAAGTTTCGATCTTCGACATGGATGAGGGTTCGGATTCGGACGCGGGCGCACGTCGCTCTCGGCGCGGACGGCGCAGGGGACGTCGAAGCCGGCCCGATGGATCGGATGCCGCGTCGGATCGCGGAGAGTCCGAATCCCAATCGGATGCCCCAAGTGCTGCCGAGGAAGGTTCCGAGAGCAGGCCGCGGTCATCGCGCGGGCGCGGCGGACGCAGCCGCGGCGGCAAGCGCAGCGATGCTCCTAAACCGATTCGCGACGTACTCCCGCCGGAGGACGAAGCGGACGAGGATCTCGCCGATCTGCTGATTCCGCCGATCGCAGACATCGAAGAGCCCAGCCTCGTTCCCCAACTTGCCTACGACGACGACGCCGACGAATCTGCGTTGGCGGTCGCGGACGAGGTGGTGCCTCCCACGGTTGAGCCTGCTGCCGTAGAACCCGAGCCGGAGCCCGAGGGCATGGTGCGCAAGCCTCGTCGCCGCGCCGCATTCGTGGTTCACGCCGACCGTCGATCGCTGATTGCGGGGTTGTTGTTGGCGCGGGATGTGCGTCTCGTCGAGGGCATCTGGGTCTATCCCCAGACCGAGATGATGACCTTCTTCCGGAGTGTCGCGACGGATCTCCACGAGCAGACTCCGATCTATGTGATCGGATTTACGGCCTCGCCGGCGCGGGACACGATCCAGGCGGCGTCCCTCTACTCGGATCGGATCGCCTGGTTTGATCATCACGACTGGCCGCCGGAAGACCTCGAGAGCCTGCGCGAGGCTATTGGCGAACGTAACGTGATCGTGACGCCCGGAGCCGAGAGTTCGATTCCAGCGGTGCTCACCCAGCGAATTCGGCGCAGTCGTTTCTCGGACAAGATCGTCGAACTCGCGACCGGGCGATTCAGCCAGCACGACTACGAGCGCTGGGGTCGCGTCTGGTGGGAACGCCTCGGTGCGGCAGCCGCAAAGCACGGTGAGCGCCGGGCGGACATCGATCCGCTGCTCATCGGTCGACCGAGCGACCTGGCGCGCGAGGCCTCCGATGCGTCGACTCCGCCGCCGCCTCCCGAGGTCGAGTTCGTCGCGAGCCGTGATTTCCGCCTGGTTCATTTTGGCGGCTATCGCATGATCGTCGTTCCGACACCGCCGGAGTTCGACGCCCATCTCACCGCCCGCATTGCCCGGGAGCGCTACGGATCCCAGCTCTCGCTGGCGTTCACGGAGGGCGAAGAGGTGTTGGTCCTCGGAGGAGACGAGAGTTCAGCGCGGCGCAATCTCGACCTGATGTCGATGGCCGCACACCTGGCCACGAAGCACGATTGGATCGAGGCCCCACAATCCGACGATTACGTCGCGCGCGTTCGGGTTCACGACCTCGCCGCCCAGCCGGATCGCTTGGACGAAGTGATCGGAGAAATCGCCATGGGTCGGTCGATTCTCGAAGGTTAGGGTGGCGCGCGATAGCGATCTGAACCTCGTCGAGATCTTCTCTTCGATTCAAGGGGAGGGGACCTACGTCGGCGCGACGACGCTGTTCGTGCGCCTCGGTGGTTGCGACTTGCGCTGTGGCTGGTGCGACTCTCCGCAAACCTGGAAGCCCGCGCCCGAGTGCCGCATCGAAGTCGGCCGCGGCAGCGGGCGGTTCGAAGCCCGCGCCAATCCGGTATCGGTCGAGGATGTGATCGCGGCTGCCGAATCGCTCGATCTCGCGGCGCACGAGTTCGCGAGCCTCACGGGCGGAGAGCCGCTCTTGCAACCCGAAGCAGCAGGGGCGATCGCGGGCGCGCTGCGCGCGCGGGGCCCGCGCATCCTGCTCGAAACCCACGGACTCGCAATCGATGGAATCGAATCTGTGATTGCGGACGTCGATGTCGTGTCGATGGATTGGAAGCTCGGCAGCGACGTGCGGCGCGCTTCCGACCCGAAGCGCGGCGAGGTGGAGGCTTTCCACGGCGAGCACGAGAAATTCCTCGCAATCGCTCGCCGCGCCCCGGAGTTGATCGTCAAGCTCGTCATCACACCGACATCGCTCGATGACGAGATCGACGAGGCCGTCTTGCGCGTCGAGGCCAACGCACCCGAAGCGACGCTCATCCTCCAACCCGTCACACCATTCGGCGCTGTGCGAGAAGCGCCGAGCGCTGAGCGCCTGGTCGCTCTAAGCGCGCGGATTTCGAGCCGGCTCGCAAACGTTCGCGTGATCCCCCAGACCCACAAAATCTACGGCGCGCTCTAGCGGGGACGTTGTTGAATAGTTGAATTGCGAACCCAAGGGTTCGCAATTCAACTATTCAACAACGTCCCCGTTTCAGCTCTTGCGTCCCGGC
>JAFDAW010000053.1 GCA_019313605.1 Deltaproteobacteria bacterium | reverse complement strand
GGTTCCGAGCCTGGAGTCCGCGGATTTCATCCAAGGGATCGCCGGACCCTTGCGGGCAAGCGGTCCCGACAACCAGGCCCCCGCAGAGCAAGCCCAGGGCGAAGGTCCACCGAGCCAATTCGGCTATAGATTTCATCGGCGCTCCTCCCTCGACCCCATCCCTCCACCCCACCGACAAACCCGCGAACGCTGCCTTACTGGCACGACGAATTCCGAAAAAGCGGGTCATCAGAAAATACTCTGGACTGGTGGCTCGTCAACGTGGTTTTGAGTTACCAAATGGGCCCGGCGGCGGGGGCAATCCAGCTACAACGCGAGACCGGTCAACGACGAGCACAGGCATCGATATGGACACCACCACACGAAGAAACCACCGTCAGAATCTTACGCCTCTACTTAATCCGGATTCCGTCGCAATCGTCGGAATCAGCCAGCCGGAGCGCTTCGGCGGGATACTGGCGCAGAACGTAAGCGAATTCGGCTACGCGGGTACGATCTATGGCGTCAATCCGCGCTACGACTCGCTTTACGATCGCCCCTGTTATGCCTCGCTGCGCGATCTGCCCGAGCGGCCAGACCTCGCCATCCTCGCAGTGCCCAATAGTGGACTGGTCGCTTCGCTCGAGGAAGTTGCAGAGTGCGGCATTCCCGCCGCCGTCATCTTCGCGAGCGCCTACTCGGAACCCGCCGAGGGTGAACTCTCGCTGAAGGACCAACTCGGAAACATCGCGAGAGAGAACGATATCGCCCTGTGCGGCCCGAACGGGATGGGGTTCGTGGCTCCCTGCTGCCGATTGGCGGTATCGGGGTATCGAGTGAACATGGATACTCCGACGGGAAATGTCGCGATGATCTGCCACAGTGGCTCCGTCTGGGAGGCTTTTCTCCAGAATCAGCGCGGCGTGAACTTCAACTACATCATCTCGGCCGGCAGCGAGAGCGCCACGACGCTGTCGGACTACATGCAGTTTGCACTCGAAAATGAATCGACTCGAGTGATTGGCCTGTTTCTGGAAACTGTCCGCGACCCGGAGACCTTCACGGCCGCGCTCGTCGAGGCAGCGGAGCGCGACGTTCCAGTCGTCGCATTGAAAACCGGTCGAAGTGAGCGCGGCGCACAGCTCGCCCGTGCACACAGCGGTGCACTCGCCGGCGAAGACGGCGCTTACGAGGCGCTCTTCGAGCATTACGGTGTGCGCCGCGTACGATCGCCCGACGAATTGCTGGACACACTCGAACTCTTTGCCACCGGGATGCGAACCAAGACGCAATTCGTCTCGGCGATACTCGATTCCGGCGGGCAGCGCGCGTTGATGGTCGATCTGGGTGAATCCGAAGGGGTCGAATTCACACCCATTGCGGAAGAGACCCAGCAGAAGCTCAGCGAGGTCCTCGAGCCCGGCTTGGATCCCGTCAACCCCCTCGATGCGTGGGGAACTGGAAATGGCGCGGACGACATCTACGCGAAGGGCATTCAGGCGCTCGATGCCGACCCCTCGACGGGGATCACCCTGCTCGCGGTCGATCTGCCTCCGATGGACGACCACGACTCCTGGTATTCGACCATCGTCAGCTCGCTGTTGGGCTCGCTGCGCAATCCGCTCGCCGTTCTCGCACACCTGAGTGATGGAACGAGCACCAAGCAGGCCGGCGAATTGAGAGCGATGGATGTTCCGGTCTTGATGGGCACCGAAAACGGATTGCGAGCGACGCGCCACATCGTCGAGTACAGCGCGTTTCAGCGCAGCCACGCCGCCAATGCGAACGCGCAACCTCCGCGCACTGCAAGCCCCGAAAACCTTGCAGAGCTACGCGAACGCCTCCGCGGCGCGTCGGGCGCAATCGGCGAACACGACAGCAAACAATTGCTCGCCGCCTACGGACTCACCACGACGCGGGAGATCCTGACCAAGACGCTCGCGGAGACATTGAGTGCAGGCGACGAGATCGGTTATCCGATTGTCCTCAAGACCAGCGCCGACCTCCACAAAACCGAGCGAGGCGGCGTTCGCCTCGGGATCGCGAATCGCAATGAACTCTCGGAGGCCTACTCGGATTTCGAAAAGAGACTCGGTGCGGATGTCCTCGTGCAGCAGATGATCCCGCAGGGAACCGAGTTGATCCTCGGCGTCGTCAACGATCCCCAGTTCGGCCCGATGCTCACCCTCGGAACCGGCGGAATCTTCGTCGAAGTACTCAAAGACGTCTCGATGCTGACGGTCCCGACCACACCGGACGCCGTCCGCAAGGTCTTGATGCGTCTGCGTGGGGCCGCATTGCTGAAAGGTGCACGCGGCAAGGCACCCGCCGACATCGACGCGATCGTCGACGCCGTGATGGGCCTCTCGGCCCTCGCCGAAGATCTCGGCGAGTCGATCTCCGAAATCGACGTCAACCCGCTGGTCGCCCTACCGGATCGCGCCGTCGTCGTAGACGCGCTGATCATTCCGAGGGAAGCGAACTAGCGACATTCATGCCGTCGGACCAAGAACCGATCCAGTCGATTCGGAAGCTGAGCGTACGGAGTGGGAGACGCGAGAGCACCGTGCTCAGTGAACCATTCCGCGCGTTGCTCTCGCGTCTCCCACTCCTCGCGAACGCTGGCGCCAATGCCAAAAAGGCCCTCTTACTCAGAGGAAACCTACGCAAACCGGGAACCCGCGGTGCCGTGGGCGATAGGCCAACGCGCGGAATGGTTCACTGAGCACGATGGCCTATCGCCCACGGCACCGCGCGCAATCAGATCCGTTCGCTCCTAACTCCGACCGAGCTCTTTGAGCGTGGTGTCGAGCGCAATCTCGAATTTCTCGACCGTCTCGTCCAAGCACCCATCGCTGTGGGCTTCACAGATGAACCAGGGCTCTCGCGAGTCATCTTCGGGGAGAATACCCAGATCGTGCAGATTCCCCGCCAGCGCCTCGTAAAGCGTGGCGTCGTGTTTGACCCAGTCTCTGTAGTTCGTGGGTGCCTCCTCGGCGAAAAACAAGCCTCCCATCGATGCATGCCCGACAAAACTGTGCGCGATACCGCGCGCGTCGAGGATCTTCGAGAATCCCGCCTGCAGGTTCTTGCCGTACGTCTCAATCGTCTTCAGCGCATCGGTCTCATCGAGAATTTCCAGCGTCTTGTTCGCGGCCGCGATACAGACCGAGTGAGCGGTGTAGGTACCACCGTGCGCAACGCCATCGCCAATCTTGCGCATGATCTCCTCTCGACCTGCGACGGCCGAAATCGGATAACCGTTGGCGAGTGCCTTGGCGAATGTGCTGATATCCGCTTGCACGTTCATCAGCTCCTGGACACCACCGCGCGCAACCCGGAACCCCGTCTTGACCTCGTCGATGATCATCACGACGCCGTAGCGATCGCAAAGCTCCCGGGCAGCCTTGACGTAGTCGGCCTGGGCGGGAATCCCGCAGCAGTTGCCCATGATCGGCTCGATCAAGAACGCACCGATCTGGTCACTGTTCTTCTTGAGAACGTCTTCGAGAAAATTGGCGTCGTTCAACGGAACGCAGTGAATCATTTGCTTGATGAGCCCCGGGACGCCATCGCAATACGGCTCGAGGGGAGGAGCCAAATCGCCAGGGCTCATCTTCTCGACTGCAGCATTCCAGAGGGTCGCGTCGTGAAGGCCGTGATAACCGCCTTCGACGATGATGTAGGAGTCTTTCCCCGTGTAGCCGCGGGCCAACCGCAGCGCCGCAATGACCGCCTCTGTACCCGAAATCGAGAAGCGAACGAGTTCGGCCGTGGGCACCATTTTCTGGATGCGCTCCGCGACGACAGCCTCCAACTCGGTAGCCAGCGCGAATACACCACCGACTTCCATGCCCTCGCGTGCAGCGGCATCGACGCGGTCGTCTGCGTACCCGAGAATTGCGGGGCCATAACCCAGTCGATAGTCGATGTACTCGTTGTCATCGATGTCCCAGATTCGCGCTCCCTTCCCCTTCTTGATGTAGAGGGTCTTCTCCTCGCCCCAATAGCGGAAGTTGGAAGAGACGCCTAGCGGCAGGCTCTTCAGGGCGCGTTTAAAATATTCGTTGGATTTCTTCAGTGATCGATGAGACATAAACTCCTTCTTTCTCTTGGGGGTAACTTGAGTGGACTGCACTAAAACTACGTTTACATAGATCGGTTCGTAATATTAGCCGACGGCGCGCCTCGAGGCATTTTTAGCCCCATCGACGGTCGCGCAAACGAATCGCCTCCAACAAGACAGATGTACCGGCTCCCACGTGTTCGCGCGACGCACTTTCGATTTCGTTGTGGCTGATCCCATCCTTGCAGGGGATGAAGATCATTGCCGTCGGAGCGACCCGTGAGACATAAACGGCGTCGTGGCCTGCCCCCGATGTGATCTCTCGCAATGGATGGCCGCTCTGTTTCGCCGACTCCCGAACCACGCCGACACATTCGGCGTCGAATTTCACAGGCGGAGAATCCCAGAGTCGATCGAGTTTTTCGGAGACCTGGTGTTGCGAACCCATTGTGGAGACGATCTCCTTCAGTCTCTCCTCCATCCGGTCGAGTACCTCGACTTCGGTGTGCCGCAAATCGACCGTCATGAACACGCGACTCGGTACGACATTGCGTGAGTTTGGATACGCATCGATCACGCCCGTCGTAGCCAGGGCGCCCTCTCCGATTTCTTCAGCGAGGCGATTTACGGCGGTGATGATTTCGGCAGCCGCCACCGACGCATCGCGGCGCAGCTTCATCGGCGTCGTACCTGCGTGGCTCGCGCTGCCTTCCAGTGTAAGGTCGTACCAGCGCATACCCTGCACGCCGACGACGACTCCGATCACCTTTTTGTCGTTCTCTAGAATCGGCCCCTGCTCGATGTGAAGCTCGAAGTACGAGTCGAGCGGGTGATCGCCGCAAATCTCTTCGCCTCGGAATCCGATCCTGTCGAGCTCCTCACCAAATACCAGGCCCTCCCGATCCCGACAGGACAAGACCGTTTCTTTTTCGAGTGCGCCCGCAAACACGCCCGAACCCTGCATGGCCGGCGCGAATCGCGCGCCCTCTTCGTTCGTCCAGTCGATGATTTCGATGGGGTGCTCGGTCTCGATTCCGTGCTCGTTGAGCGTGCGAACCGCTTCGAGCCCAGCGAGGACACCCAGGATGCCGTCGAACTTTCCGCCGGTCGGTTGTGAGTCCAGATGGCTTCCGATTGCGATCGGGTGTAGATCGGAACGCCGACCCGGTCGTCGGGCGAATAGATTTCCCACCTCGTCGAAGCGAACCTCACAGCCCTCGGCGCGGCAGGCTTCGACGAACCACTCGCGCACCCGGCGATCTTCGTCGCTCAATGCGAGGCGGCACAGTCCACCCTTTTCGGTGGCTCCGATTTTCCCGCTCTCGTGGATGTCGTTCCACAGGCGAGCGGAGTTGATCTGGGTGGTCATTTCGTTGCCTTGCAATCAAAACCTCGAAGATGATTGGTGTCGGATGGTGGAGGGGTCAATTCAACCCTTCCGGCGGACTTCCGATCAGTGCCCACCTTTCATTCCGTCATTCAGCGCGGAAACCGTTCCCGCCCGGGGCGCTTCCGCCCGGTTGGCGACCGGAAGGAGCTCGCGAATCCAATCCTGGAAATCCCGCACCCCGAATTCCAATTCTGACAGCACGCCGCCCGGGTAACCGCTCGTGCGAAGCCCGCCGTCGGTCCAGTAGCAGAAGTCGACATCCTCTTTGGTGACCTGACGCGTGATGCGCTGATTGAGATTGCGCGCGGCGCGCATTTCCCGTCGGTCATCGTCGAGCGCGAGCGAAAAACCTTCGATCCGACACTGATCGGGCCCCAGTGGGAGTACCTGGTAGCAATCCACCAGATCGGGCGTCAGCTGCATCCCGAAGCTGGGATTGAAGCCGTAATAGAGCCAAGCACTTCGAAGACTCTCGGGAAGGTGCGCGGCCTCTGGCAAGAGGTGCTGATACGAACGTTCGGCCCAATTGCTCGACGCTTTGTCCTGTAATTCCGAGTAGGAGCGGGCGCTCTGCGTGTTCGACTTGTTATCCACGTACGACGTACCAAAGAGGCGCCGCAATCCCGGGTGCCCTTTGGGAACGTGGTAGCCCTCCGAGTCATTCTCGCAAAAGAATTTCCAGTTGAAGCTCTCGGTCAGATCGGTCGGCCTTCCCCAGAGCTTCATCTCCTCGATCCGGTAGTGGCGGGCTTCGCCTTCAAATTCTTTCATCGTCAGCGCGACACTTGGGCCGTCACCCGCAAAGCGCACGAATACGATTCCCATCCACTGCTCGAGGTCGAGTTCCATCAAGCCCATTCGATCTTTGTCGAGATTCGAGAAGGTGTTCTCTGAGGGAACAGCGCGGAGCTTCCCGTCGAAGCCATAACTCCAACCGTGATAGGGGCAGACCATCGAGCCCCCGCAATTGCCGGACTCGCCTGACACGACGCGCGATGCGCGATGTCGGCAGACATTGTGGAATGCGCGCAAGACGCCGTCCTTGCCGCGGACGACGAGGGCGCGTTCACCGATCGCGTCGAGCGTGATGTAATCACCGGGATTCGGCATCTGGCTCACGTGGCCGACCATCAGCCAATTGCGTTTGAAGATGTACTCACGTTCGAGCTCGTAGAATTCGGGACTCCGGTAAACCCAGGCGGGAAGCGTCTCGTGCAAAGACGCCGGAGCAGCACTCGTAGCCCCCGTTGGGTCGGGTGAATCGACGCGAGCGACGGCATCGCGTGAAAACTCGGTGGGAAAGACACTCGCGAGGAAGTTTCGACAGGTCTGCTTGGCCTGTTCGTAATCGAACGCTCGGCCGTGGTCGAGTACAGCCTCCGGAAGCGATGAAAGCAGGTGATAGAACGCGAGTCCGAGCGCGCGCGGATCGACGTGGTCGCTATCGCCGCGGGCGGCGATCTGCTCGAACAGCGCCACAAGCTGTTCTTCTTCGGAGACGTCACGCGCACCGCAGACCTTCTGATAGGACTCACGCGCCTGAGACTCTCCCCAGAACGCGACCCAGACCGCAACGCGCGTGGCGTCACAGAGCACGGGATCCAGGTTGACATCGATGATCGCTTCGAGCTGCCGGATCGGATCGTCTCCCGCCCGGTCGAAGATTTCGAGGCGGCGGTCTTCGAATTCCTGGTCGAGGTGTTCGAGCGTTGCGAGCAGCAGGGCTTCCTTGGTGCGGAAGTAAAAACTCACGATGCCCGCGGAAAGATTCGCGATTTCGGCGACCTTCGCGATCGTGGTTCCAGAGAGCCCATTTCGGGCAATCGAAGCAATGGTGGCCTCGATCAACTCGCGGCGACGCCGCGCATCTCGGGGTTCAGGAGCCTCGGAAGCTGCCTGCAAGGAGTGGGATCGATCCGCCGAGGCCATCTCAATTCTCCGAAAGACGCTGCACGATGCCGGGGATCGTAGCGGATTATTGAATGATTCACTAATATTGGCGAGTTGTTCAATTTTTTGAGGAATGTAGAAACCGTCGATTTATCGGGGGTTTGCGAATTCAACGCGCTCGCGAAGCCCTCGTCGGTCCGCGGACCCCGAGTGAATTGAACACCGAGGCCTGAGCCCGAATCGAATTTTCGAGCGTGAAGACCACCCCGTTCGATACGCTCACGCGCGCTCCGAGTCGCGCGCGCAGTGGGTTTTCTTGAAAGCGCAGACCATCCCGTTCCAGAAGCTCCGATGGGCTCCGATCCAGGTGGCGGGGCTCGTTCGCACCGCCCATCCCGATCAGAAACGACATGGCAATTCGATCAGAAACGACATCGCAATTCGAGGAGAGACGACGTTGGAATTCGAACTGACCCCCGAACTCAAGGAACTCCAGCAGCGAGCTCTCCACTTCGTAGAGCAGGAGCTGATCCCCCACGAGATGACCGTCGACACGACGGAGGCGCTCCCGAAAGAAATCCGCGCACAAATCCAGCAGAAGGCGCTCGACTACGGGCTCTGGCCGATGAACGTGCCCAAGGAGCTGGGCGGTCTGGGCTCATCCGTGATGGAGCAGACCATCGTCCAGGAACAGGCCGGCCGCGCGACGAACGGTCTGTGGGCTCACGTGGGTGGCCCCTACAACGCCCTCTTGCGCGGAAACGAAGCGCAGCGGAAGAAATACCTGGAGCCCGCGATGCGCGGGGAGTGGACGGTGGCCTACGCGGTAACCGAGCCCGACGCCGGCTCCGACACCACCAACCTCCAGACCACTGCGGTGAAGAAGGGAGACCGCTGGGTGATCAACGGCAATAAATGGTTCGTCAGCGGTGGCCACGAAGGACTAGCGGTCCTGGTGCACACGATCACGGGCCCGGGCGAAGAGACCCTCTTCTTCGTCGACCACGGAACACCCGGCATGCGAACCGTGCGCACCCCGCGATTCATGCACCGACAAGAGGACCGCCACCCCGAGATGGCATTCGAAAATTGCGAGGTCGGTGAAGAGCAACTTCTCGGTGGCATCGGCGAAGCCAACAACATCAGCAAGTCCTGGTTCCGCGAGGAGCGCCTGCACATCGCCGCCCGCTGTCTCGGCGCCGCACAACGGCTGCTCGAAGAAGCCAAGGTGTGGTGCGCGGAGCGCGAATCTTTTGGCAGCAAGCTCCACGAACACCAGGGGATCGGTTGGATGCTCGCCGATTCCGCGACGGAACTCTACGCGGCGCGCCTAATGGTCTACGCGACATCCTCAGAAGAAGACGCCGGCCGGTCCGACCCCAAGGAGCTGCACACCAAAGCGTCGATGTGCAAGCTCTACGCTTCGGAAATGGTGGGTCGAGTCGCAGATCGCGTCGTACAGATCTTCGGAGGCCGCGGCTATTGCGCGGACTACGCGGCAGAGCGCCTTTATCGCGATGTGCGAGTAGATCGCATCTGGGAAGGCACATCCGAAATCATGCGCTCCGTCATCGTCAACGGAGTCATGAAACGCGACCTGAATCGCATGCTAGGCGGCTAAGTACGTAAAAAGCCGACCGCGCAAGAGATGTGAGCAACGCGGGCCGGGGGCGAGAGGCCAACGCGCGGAATGGTTCACTGAGCACGATGGCCTCTCGCCCCCGGCCCGCGTTGCTCACATCCATTGGAGCCATCGATCGACTCGTGCTCTGTGCTTCTAGGTTCGATTGGAGGCGACGAAGAGTCTCGCGGACGCCTGCGGCTCGCCGGCCTACTGCTGTGGAGGCGCTTGCGAGATTTGTTCGGCTTGCGGTGCCGGCTCGTCCAGCTGCGCTTCGTCAGCCGGCGGTGTCGGCTCATCCAGCTGTGCTTCGTCAGCCGGCGGTGTTGGTTCGTCGCTCTGCGCTCGCTCGGACCGCGCTTCTCGCTGGGTTTGTGCGTCGCGCTCGACCAACAGCAGCCACTGGCCTGCAGATTTCTGGACCGTCTCGTTCTTGCTCGAGCGCGCTGCCTTCAGATTTCGGATCGAATTGCTGAACTTCTTCTGGTGGTAGTACGTAATCGCCAGCAGCAGGTGCGTGGTGCCTTCGTCGCTCAGGTCGCCTTTTTCGATCGCATTCTTCAGGGCTTCGGAAGAATCCAGCCACTGCTCGCGCTCGAGATAGAGCTGCCCCAATCTCGCGTAGAGGTTGCCCTCCTCTGAAAGCTCCGCTCCCGTCCGCAGTGGCTCCAGCGCGCGATCGAATTCGCGAGCGAGCAGCCAGCTGTTCGCGAGCATCTCCCAGAAGATGGCATCTTCTTTGATGAACCCGTCTTCCTTGGCCTTCTCGAGTATCAATCCCGCCCGATACGGCAGAGAGTGATAGAGATAGAGTTGTGCGAGCGCGCGCAGATCATTGTTCTTGACGAGATAGTTCTGGGCGTAGGCGAGCTGCATGACCGCCAGCGACTTTTCCTCCTGCTCCAGATGTGCGTAGAGCGAGGAGAGCTGCGTCCAGTACCCCTTCTTGGGGTCGATCATGATCAGCGTTTCGAGAGGCCCGACGGCCTTCGGGAACTGTTTGGTCTCGTAGTAGAGACCGACCAGCAATTGCAACCACGGGGGCTTCGGCTTCTTTGCAATCCTGATCGCGGTTTCCGCGGGGCCGATCGCCTTGTCGACTTCTTCGAGCTGGTAGTAGGCGGCCGCGAGCAGGTAATAGGCGTTTGCGTTGGGTGTCTCGACTTCCTTGAGCCACTTTTCCAGCGTCTGTGCCGCCTTCCCAAATTCCTCGGTCGCCATATAGAGCTGAGCAATCGTAAAACGGGTACTCACAATTGCGCCGTTGGGCAGAGCTTTGTCGACAAGGCACTTTTCGAAGTAGACGAGTGCTTCCTTGTACTTCTCCTGCCCCGCTTGTGACATTCCGAGCATTTGATAGATGAGAGCCCGCTCGTAGGGATTCAGGCGTTTCGCCCTCTTTTCGAGATCCCTGAGAACCGTGGCAGCTTTCTTGTAATCGTCGGCTTCCAGCGCCTCATGAGCGGCAGTCAGCTTCTTGTGCATCTGCTCGCTCACCGTGAAGTTCTTGCCCGCGTCTTTGTCGTTCTTCTTCTTCTTCCGGGCGGCCTCGGCACTGCCGACGACACCGAGTGCGAAGACCAGCGTCAGCAGGAAGATGCCAATTCGGTGGATGCGTGAGATTTGACCCGAAAACATTCTGCTAGCCACTCTATTTATTGCTCAAATCGAATGTGAGCTTGACCTTTACGCCGGGGCGTTCGACCGGCTCACCGTCCTCGATTTTGGGATTGTATTTCCACTTTCGAATTGCCTTGAGGGCTGAACGGTCGAAAATCGAACTGGGGTGGGAACCGATCACGTGTGGATCCTTGACGGTTCCCAGCTTGCTGATGGTGAACTCCACCGCGACCCATCCTTCGATGCCGCGCTCCGAAGCCCGCAACGGATATTGGGGATTGACGCGCACGATCGGGACGACGTCCGAGTCGGCCGCTGCAATGGCGACATTCGTCCCACCCACATCGATATTGACGTCGATCGCAAACGCCATCTCGCCCATTTCCTGGCTGGGCTTGCTCGACTTGGACATGCTTATATCCGGCGGCGGCGGCGGCTCCTCGGGCTCCTTTTTATCCGGCATCTTGCGCTTCTTGGTCTCGACGTCGGAATCTTTCTTGAGCCGGACGAAGTCGATCATGGTCCCGCCGGCTTCACCGATCTTGGTGTCTTTGCCGAGGATGAGCGCCTGCATGAGATAGAACAGGCCGAACGTCACGATGATCGCAAAGAATCCAGCGGTGAGGTGGCGCGGCATCAGTCGATGATCTCTGCGGCAATCGAAACGTTTTCGATGCCGGCCAGTTTCGCTGCGTCCATCACAGCCACGAGCAGACCGTTCTTCGACTCTTCATCCGCCTGGATGATGACGGCGCCCTGCGGGTTTTCGGCGTAGAGGCGCTCCAGATTCGCGCGAATGGAGCGGACATCGACCTGGCGTTTGTCGATCCAGATCTGACCCCCCGGTGTGATGGCGACCAGGATATTGCCGCGCGGCTTCACGACCGCCGTTGCGGCATCTGGGCGATTGACGTCCATGCCCGATTCTTTCACGAATGAGGCTGTCACTATGAAAAAGATGAGCATGATGAACACCACGTCCAACATGGGCGTGAGATCGACCTCTGCCTCTTCCGCGCTCGCTCTCCGCTGTCGACGCATATCGAATCCTCTACTCGTGTGCGTGGGTCAGGTGATCCGCCACGCGAGCCGTCTCGTTGTTTGCAAATCTTTCGATCTGCACACTCAGGATCATTCCCGAGAGCGCAGCCACCATGCCGGCCATCGTCGGGATCGTCGCCTTCGAAACTCCGGACGCCATGGCGCGGGTATTTCCGCTTCCCGAGATCGCCATCACGTCGAAGACCTCGATCATGCCGGTCACGGTCCCAAGCAGACCCAGCATTGGACACAGCGCAACCAGGGTCTTGATCGCGCCAACCGAGTGGTGGAGTTCGCTCCGCACTTCCGACACCAGAAGTCGTCGCACCTGATCGGCGAACCACGAGTCGTGGTCGCTACGCGCCCGCCAGGTTTCTTCCACTCGCTTGGCCTCTCGCGGCTGTAGGATCTTGAAATACCAGAGCCGTTCGAGCATCAAGGTCCACATCAGGAACGTCACGGCAGCGATCAGAGTCAGGACATCGCCCCCGCGCTCCATGAACGCGCGCACCGCCGCGATGGGTTCAAACTCAAGCAACATCGCGCTGTTCCGCCCGGCGAGCAATCAGGCCCGCAGCCTGTTCTTCGAGAATCTCGACAACGCCCTTGGCGGTGTTCGAGACCAAGGCGTGCAGCAGTACCAGCGGGATCGCGACATAGAGACCGAGCATGGTCGTTACGAGAGCCTCGGAAATACGTCACGGTACCGAGCAGTCCCATCAGCGGCGCCACGACCGAGACCACCTTGACCGCCCACAGCATCTTATCGAGGCTGGCGGACTCTCTCATGATGGCTTCGTCGAGCTTGAGTTCGAGCGTCTCGACATCGGTGGTTCGGTTCGCTTCGTAGATCCCCAGTACGCGTCCCAGGGGATTGCGATCGCTCACCTGATCGCTCTTCTTCTGCGCCGCAACCTTGCGACCGGTCAGGCCCACGATGACCCAGCGGATGATCGCCAGAAACCCGGCCATCAGACCAAGTACGATGATCGTGTAACCGACCTTGCCGCCGAATTTGATTCGCTCAACGAAGCCGGGTGTTTGAATCAGCACCTTCAGGATGGAACCGCGAGAGGGGTCGAGCGCGAGTGTTGCCATATCTCCCGTCGCGGACTCAAAAGTGGGGACCGTGTCGAGATAGGTGCCCGCGGGCTGCTTGGGCAACTCCTGGAGCTTGCGCTCCTCGTAGATCAGGTAGACCCCGTCCGAAATCGCGTTGAAAGCGCCGACGCGGATGACCTCGCGCTGGTTTTGCTCGCCATCGATGTTGATGACCGTCGCCGGGAAGCGAACCACCCGGCCGAGCTCCGTCATCTCCTGATGCAAGACGTACCAGAGCTTTTCGAGCGATTCGATCGAGGGCAGACTCTTGTTCTTGCCGAGTTCTTCGAGGAATTCCTCTCGCCCCGGGATCTGGGCGCTGACCAGCGAGCCCTCCACCTGGCTTCTCGTGTCACCGGCAACCTGGCGCACGACACCAAAGAGTTCGCCGAGAGCACCGAGTCGCTCTGTGAGCGTTTCTTCGAGCTGGGTCAGCGCGATTTCATTGCCCTCGAACTGGGTCTCGAGTTGCTCACTGCGCCGCTCGAGCGCCGCTCGCGTCGACTTCGCGTCGTTGAGCAGGCGCTGCTGATCCGACTTTGCCTTGGCAAAGGCCGCCTCGCGGTCGCGATTCTCCTTCCGCTCTCCGTTCCAACCCGCCTTGACGCGCTTGAGGAGTTCGTCCATCGAAGTGGATTTGGGGGGCGGAGGGGGTGCGGGCGTGTTCGCCGCAGCCTTGTCTGCCGCCGCATCTTCAGCCGAGGGTTGCTGTGCAAGGGCGAAGTGAGCGCCCGCGAAAACCATCACACAAACCAGCGTTGCTCCCAACCACCTCATTGCGCCGCCTCCGCCGTCGGCAAGGGAAGTCTCAACAGGTCCGGTGCCGTCTGTTTACGCGCCATGCGTAATCCCAAGCGGACTGCAGCGGCAGAGTCCGCCGCATCCAACCACGCCCGTTTCTTTTGATCCCAGACGCCCGTCTCGCTTCCGTCGAGCGTCTGATAGAGACATGCCCCCCGGCCGACGCGCAGGAAGTCCACCTGACGCGTCGCTCCATCGAGATTCAACTCACCCTGATAGGCCTCGATGGTTCGCCCGAAATCGTTTTCGATCTGGTAGGCCTCGACGATGCGTCGGTACCGCTCTGCGTCGGTGACGTCGGCGCGAACCATCACGTCGTGAAGTCCCTCGATCCGCTCGGCGCGCTCATCCGGCTGGAAGGGCACGTCGAGCTCGACGAAATTCTCGATCGCATCGAGCATCCCGAGCATCAACGGCGTGACTTCGCGACCGACCAGCTCGACGTCGTCGATCTGCCTTCGCAGGGATGTCATCTCTTCTTCCTGCGAGGTGATCAGATCGCTGACCTGCTTGTTGTAGACGCGAAGTGCATCGATGCGCTGAATAACGACTCGATACTCGGCGGTAAGCCGATCGGTGTCGTCGCTGATCTTATCGATCCGCACCTGGCTCTTGGCACCTTCATCGTTGACTGCCATGCGCTGGGCGACCAGCTGATCGAGATCGACCGCGACTGCGGTGCCGGTACCTACGGCGGCAATTGCAACCACCAAAGCAACCGTGAGGCCGCCAACCTCGTTTCGAATTTTGCGGACCATCAAGCAGTTCTCCTCAAAAGAAGGGCCCCATTTTCCACGGTTCGGGGCCCTCGTGCAACGCTCGCATTGATCTGGTTTCTCCGAGATATTTTGCCCGACCAGTCACACTCCGAAGCCGACCAAAACACCGGGTGGGAAGGGGCACATTATTCCGGCTCACGATGATATTGCAACCCGGAGTTTTGCCCAATTTCGACTTGGCGAGAGAACGGGGCATTTTGGGTCTACACGACGGATCCCAATCCTCTGGTTTCGTCCGCATATCGAATAAGACACCGCCGAGGTGCGGCCACGAGCGAAAGAAAGACGACGATCCCACGCTACCGACTGCCCTCGACGTTTTACTCAGCCTTCGGCGAGCCGATCGGCTCGTGCAGATCGTCGCTTTCACGGTGGTTTACCTGGTAAAGCTGCGAACGTGCCCGGGCTGGGCGGGGAATTGAGGAGCCGACGTCCAAGCACGACCGCGCTCAGTGCCCCTCACCCAATCGGCCGGCCTGGAGCGCGAAAGCCCAGACGGCACCTCGCGGACCCCGCGGGTCACCTGAGCGAAATTCGCCGGCGCGGAGAAGCGCGACTTGAGCATCAACTCCCATCGACTAGGATGGCCGCCGCCACCAGGCACGTGACCCGATGGGTCACGTGACGCCGCGTAAGCTTTGGCCGAAGGCCAACGCGCAGCCAGGCACCCCTCCTGGGGAGTGAAATGACGGATCAGGCCCAAACAGATGCCCACGTGGGCGCGGATCGAGCAGACCGCGAGCTGCTCGTCGAGGATCTCGAGCGCCGAATCGAGGCGCTCGAAGGTCTCGACGATTCGGATATCGGCCGCTTCACGGCCCTGGACTGGTTTTTCTGCGTAACGGGTTCGGTCGTGATCCCTGTCATCGCGCTGTGGTGGTTTGCCGGGTGAACGGACCCCAGGGCTGCCGATGAGCGCCGAGGGCTTCGACTCCCAGGCGAATCGCCCTGATTCGCCTGGAAAATCCGGCCACGAAGAGAGCGCTTTCGGGCGCTTGCCCCTGTTGATCGAGGAACGCGAGTACGGCACCGCGAGCGCGCACACCACTTGCTTCGCGTACGCGATTGCAACCTGGTGTTTCTTGACGGGCGGCTTCGTGGCCGAACTCGTGGGCGCGGTTCAGGGCATCGCCTGCCTGGTCGCCGGAAACCTGATCGGCATCTTCATCACCACGATGGCGCTCGGCCTCGGTTGTCAGCGCTACGGGATCGAGCAGATGGACTGCTGCAAGCCAGCCTTCGGCCAGCGCGGCGTCAAGATCCCGTTGCTCTTCTATCTGATCAACATGCTCGGCTGGTCGGGCCTGCTGCTCGTGATGTTCGGAAATGGCATCCACAACATCCTCGGCGCGCTCGGTTACGAGACCGGCAATTGGGTGGTCGGCGTAGGTGTCGCAATCGGGCTCGCGCTTTCGTATCTGATCGTCACCCACGGCGTGCACTGGTTGAGTGTCTCGAACTCGATCATCACGCCGGGCCTCGGACTCCTCGTCGCGTTCATGTTCTACAAGCTGATCCACGACTACGGCTGGGATGTGATCGCCGCGGCGCCCCCGCTCGACCCGGGACCCAATCCGATCACCAACTACGTGATCGCGATCGAGCTCGGTATCGCTTCGGGCATTTCGTGGTGGGGAGGCGTCGGATTTCTCGCGCGCAACACCCGTACCCAGCGCAACGGGATCTACCCCGAGATCGTCCAGCTCGGTTTTGCGGGCAGCGTCGCGTGCTGCATCGGCCTTTTTTCCGCGCTGGTCGTGAAGACCAGCGACCCCACCGAATGGATGGTGCCACTCGGTGGAATCGTCATGGGCATCCTCGCACTCACCTTCGTGGCGCTCGCGAACGTGACCTCGACGGCGGTTTCGATCTTTGCGAGCGGCCTCGCCATGCGGCACGTCAGGTGGTTTCGCTCGACGCCCTGGTGGCAGCTCATGCTGCTGCTGGCCATCCCCTGCGTTCCATTCGCAATCTGGCCGCAGGAACTCTTCGACTTCGGCGACGCATTTCTCGCCTACAACGGCACGATGTACGCACCGATTTCGGGCATCCTATTCGCCGACTACTTCTTTCTGCGCAAACAGAAGGTGAATCTGCGCGCGCTCTTCGAATCCGATCCCAGCGGCGAGTATTATTTTCATCGAGGCTTCAATTGGATCGCACTCGGTGCACTGCTGCTCGGGCAGGTTGTCTACATCATCATGTACAACCCGATCAGCGGCGAAATCCACCAACTCTCCCGGTTCGTACCCGCATCCGTAGCCGCGAGCGTCTTGCCGGCGCTGGTTTATGGGATCGGTATGCGCGTGCTCGCTCGACGCGAGGGTGCGAAACCACATACACCGATCAGCTCCGAAACCCCCAGCCGCCAAAGGCTGATCTCACCGAACGTCTAGGAGCAAGACCCCAGAAGGGGGTCGGGCGACGACGCAAAGGGAAGTCGTAGACTTCCCCAGCTAGGAGCTCGATCCCGAGCAACACCCGCCCGATTAGAGCCGACGCGCCCCTTTGTCAAAGCGATCGGCGCTCATATTCTCCCGGCTCTGCATCGGGAACCCCCGCTCTGACATGCAGCCCGGTGGGGCCATCAAGCCGCCGGAAGGAGCTTCTCATCGAACCGCATTTATTGGCGCTCGCCGACACGACCCCCAGCTGTTATTGGCTCGACCGTCCCGAACGACCCGCCCCGCACCCCGCCCTCGAGGGCCTCGAAGAGACCGATCTCGACGACCACCCGCTTTTGCATGGAAGTCGGAACCGCCTACGGACAGTGCGTTTCTTGGGCGATCGGCTACACGGGCATGGGCCTCGTCGCGGCGCGTTTTGGGGCGCGGGTCGCACTCGACCTGGTCGATCGTCCCGATTCGCCCCACCTCGCGCTCGATTTCGTGCGCAAGCGCGCCTTTCCGTGGCCCCCTGAGCCAATCCGCAGCATCGGAGTCGGGCTCACCCAGCGAGCGCTCGCGCTAGGAGCGCGACCCCAGAATGGGGTCGAGCGACGACGCATAAGCTTTGGCCAAAGGCCAACGCGCAGCGAGCGGACGCAAACGAGGGGCGGCGCGGCCTCTGGCTGCGCACGCTCGATTTTCTCGGCCTCGGATTCGATTCCTGATCTCCATCCACTGCGAAAAACCCTTGGGGACCTTCGAAATTCTCCGTACAATTGCAATCCCCCAACGGAGCGAGGAGAGGTTTCGAAAATGCGAAACGAAGCGAAAGTTGTCGTCATCGGCGGTGGTGTTGCGGGCTGCAGCGTCCTCTATCACCTGACGAAGCTCGGCTGGACCGACGTCACGCTCGTCGAGGAAAACGAGCTCACGAGTGGCTCGACGTGGCACGCGGCGGGCCTGTGCACGCAGATGATCTCGAGCTGGAACCTGATGAAGGTTCTCCAGTACAGCCTCAAGCTCTACAACTCGATCGAGGCCGAGACCGGGCAGGCAGTCGACTTCCACCAGTGCGGGAGTTTGCGGATCGGGACTTCGCAGAATCGCGTCGATGAATTTTACAACCGCCAGGGGATCGCCGAGACACTCGGCATTCCGTTCGATGTCATCACCCCCGATCGCGCGCGCGAACTCCACCCGCTCGCCAACTTCGACGACGCCAAGGCGATCGCCCACATCCCCACGGACGGCTACGTCGATTCGGCTGGCGTCGCGATTGCGCTCGCAAAGGGAGCCACGTTGGCTGGCGCCGAGGTCAACCGCAACACCAGCGTGACGTCGATGGAACAATCCGGCGACGGCTGGATCGTCAAGACCAACAAGGGCGAGATTCGCGCGGACATCGTCGTCAATGCCGCGGGGCAATGGGCGCGACAGCTCGGCCGAATGGTCGGGCTCGAACTTCCGATCATCCCCGTCGAGCACCACTACCTGATCACCGAGCCGCTGAAGGTCGTGCAGGACCTGAAGGTCGAGCTGCCGGTGCTGCGAGACCCCGATTCGTCGTTCTACATCCGCGAAGAGGGTGGCGCCTTGTTGGTCGGCCCCTTCGAGAAGGAAACGGTGGCGTGGGCGGTCGACGGAATTCCCGAAAACTTCCACAGCAGCCTGCTCGAGCCCTCGATGGAGCGGCTCGAAGAATCGCTCGCGGGCTGCGCCGAGCGGGTGCCCGCATTCGCAGATGCGCCGATCCGCACGATCATCAACGGGCCCGACGGCTACACGCCGGATGGCCACTGCCTGATGGGCCCCGTACCGGGCCTGAAGAACTATCACGTTCTCGCGGGCTTCAGCATCTTCGGCATCGTCTTCGGCGGCGGTTCGGGC
Organism: Deltaproteobacteria bacterium; assembly: GCA_019313605.1. GTDB lineage: Bacteria > Myxococcota_A > UBA9160 > UBA9160 > SMWR01 > JACZVU01. Next base: position 1,390 of record JAFDAW010000053.1, on the reverse strand, counting down.
AAATACGCGGCAGAGTGGATCGTCGACGGACAACCCGGCGACAACATGTGGGAACTCGACGTTCGGCGCTTCGACGACTACGCGAGTTCGTCGAAATACGTCGTGGCTCGAAGCCTCGAGGTCTACGAGCGCGAGTACTCGATCCATTACCCGGAAGAAGAACTCCCGGCCGGGCGCCCGCTGAAGACCGGACCGCTCTACGACAGGCTGCTCGCGAAGGGCGCCGTCTACGGTTCGCGCTTCGGTTGGGAACGACCGCTCTGGTACGCCAAAGAGGGGGCCGCAGAAGATCAGTATTCGTTCCGTCGATCCAACTGGCATGACGCCGTCGGCGAAGAATGCCGGGCTGTCCGAAAATCGGTCGGCGTGCTCGACCAGTCGAGTTTCGCGAAATACGAGGTCTCCGGGCCCGGCGCGGAGCGCTTCCTCGACTACCTCTGCGCGAACAAGCTCCCCAAAACCGTCGGTCGAATGGTTCTGACACAGATGTGTACACCGAAGGGCGGGATCGAGTGCGACCTGACCGTCACCAAGCTCGGCGAAAACCACTACTACGTGGTCTCCGCCGCCGCGACCGAGTTGCACGACTACACGTGGATCGAGCGGCACCTGCCCGAAGACGGCAGCGTCCGGCTCGAAAACACGTCAAGTCAGATCGCAACCTTGACGCTCGCGGGACCGCGCTCGCGCGATCTGCTGCAGGCACTGACCGACAGCGACATCTCGAATGAGGCATTTCGATTCTTCCGCTGCAAGGATCTGCGCGTCGGCTGGGCGCCGGTTCGCGCGTTTCGGATCTCGTTCGTGGGAGAGCTCGGTTACGAACTCCACCTCCCGATGGAGTATCAGCGGCACCTCTACGACCTGCTGATGCAGGAGGGCGAACAGTACGGGATCGTCGACTGGGGGTATCGCACCCTCGACTCGATGCGCCTCGAGAAGGCGTACCGCCTCTGGGGATCGGACATGTCCGCGGACTGGACGCCCCTCGAAGCGGGCATGGAGCGCTTCGTCGATTTCGACAAGGGCGACTTCATCGGGCGCGATGCGCTGCTGCGCCAGCGAGAGGCGGGAGTCGAACGCAGACTCAGCTGTCTGGTGATCGACGCCAAAGACGCCGACGCGCGCGGCTTCGAACCGATCTACGCAGGCGGTGAGCCGATCGCCTACGTGGCGTCCGGCGGCTACGGGCACACGCTGGAAAAGTCGATCGCGTTCTCGTATCTGCCCGTCGCCCACAGCCAACCGGGCACCGAACTCGAAGTCGGAATCCTGGGCGAAAAGCGCGCCGCGACGGTGGTCGAACAACCGCTCTACGACCCGAAGAACGAGAAGCTGCTGGCGTAGAGGCCCGGCCGGAAAGTCGCACGTCGCACCGAGGGCGGCGACC
>JAFDAW010000052.1 GCA_019313605.1 Deltaproteobacteria bacterium | reverse complement strand
CCCCTTTTCGATGCTTCGGAAATCTACCGGCTCGAGTCGCTTCCCCAGAACCTGAGCATTTCGAAATAAGTGAATGACGCCGTCCACGCGATCAACACCAGACCCGTCAACGCCTGGCTACCCGCGAGCAAACCCGAATCGCCGAGCGGGACGATGTCGCCATAACCGAGCGACGTGTAGGTCGAAGCGGAAAAATACAGGATCTCGATGACTGTTGGGGCTTCGACGGACAACTCAGCCACACCCTCCGCGATCAAGATCTTCCAACCGACCGCGAACAGGATGATCTCGACGAAATGCGCGGTCAACGCGGCGAGCACCGCAATCAAAACCCGAACCCGATGGGTCACCCCCAAACGCCGAAGCCCGTTCGAGGTGCGGCTCAAGGCCTCGTAGTGGACACCCACTGTGAGGAAAACCAGAGCAACGGTGACGCTGAGGACGGTCAACACCTGGACGGGCACTCCGTTCGTCGGCGGCTCGTTTGCGGTGAAACCCGGGCGGCCACTAGCTGGCGAATCCCACGGATTCCCTTTGCGGCGTCGAACAACCCCATTCTGGGGTCGCGCTCCTAGCTGGGGAAGTCTTCGACTTCCCTTTGCGGCGTCGCACGGCCCATTCTGGGGTCGCGCTCCTAGAGACTAGTTAGCTCTAAGTCCACCAGAACGGGAGGTCGAGGGTCGGAAATCTCCAGCAGACGCAGCGCGGCCTCGACGACCGCGTGTTGCCGCGCGGGGTTTGAGGGAAGATCGAGCGGATAGCCGTGCCGGAAGGGGACGAAAAGAGCGCGCGGAGGCCTCACTCGTTCGGCGACGTCGCGCAGCAGCTGGATTGCGACCGTCGCAATCCCCTGTCGTTCCAGCTCCGCAGCTACCAGGCTCACGGCCTGGTTACACATGGGTCAGACGGGTACCAGCAGTGCGACATCGACTTCACCTTCGAGCAACCGTTGCGCGATCTCGGGTGCGGTGTCTCGAACCAACCGCCTCGGAGCGGTGATCGACCCCATGAAGGAAATATGTTCTTCACTGACCGAATGGATTCGTCGAGATTCGACGAGTTCTCGCACGCGATCGATCGGAAAGGCGAGGTTCGGATCTTGAATCATCCCCTCGTGGTCGAAGGAATCGCTCCGATGGGTATCGATCAGATCGGCAACGGGAAAATCGCTCGGGATGCTCCGGTAGCTCACGTCTCCACCGCGTGTCGATTCGTCAAAAACGCTTTGATCCGGAGTGACGAAGCCGGCACTCGAAACGAGCGCAAGTCGACAGTCCGAAAGAGGTTTCTCGAGCGGCACCCACGGGACGGGGTCGATCTTCCTCCACCGGTAGGCGCGGAGAAAGGTCCGAACGGCGAGCGAGAACTCTGCGATTTCACCCATCGCACAAACCTCCGGAGAACCAGAGCGCCGACTCAAATCCCCGATGGCGCGGGGCGAAATCGCGGGCTTTTAACTGCGGCTCGACTTGGGGCCCGCAAAGTACCAGATCACGAAACCGAGCACCGGAAGCACTAGCACGAGAACGATCCAGAGCGCCTTGGTTCCCGTCGATTCGCTGCTCTGAAAGACATTGAGAATCGCCCAGACATCAGCGACCAGGATCAACAACGTGAGTAGCCCTTCGAACACGACAACCCTCCCTCATTCGTGCGCCATCTCGGGCGAGCGCATTGGCGCCGCCCTCGAGTGACACGCGCAAATTCTACCCAAAATCGAACGCACAATCGCCCCGTTGCAAATCGCCGGCAGCTCTCTCAGGCGTCTTCATCGCAAGCGCCTGACCGATAGCGCTCTACTTTGGGATCACTGCAGGCCGTGCAGGCATTTGAATAAGTCTTCCACTCGGTGGAATCGCATGGGGTCGTTACGCAACGGATCCCGGTGTCGCGGAGCGCGCAGACCGGCCGGTAATCCTGGGTACAGAGTTCCGGGCGAGGATCCACGCATTCGATGGTTCCGCGAGGAGCCTCCGCGATGGAAGGAGTGGATTCCGAGGATTGACAACCCGAGCCCAGGCAAGGGGCCGCGACGACAATGGCAATGAGAAACGCTTGTAAAGTTTGGGACACGGCGTCGGTTCCCTTTGGTGGTGGGCGATCGATCGCCCGAGCGGGGTCATCGAGCAGTACCGCGCGCGGACCCTGAAGATGGCTCGAATCGGACAGAAACCGCAAGCGCTTCGCCCCGCGGGGTGAATTTCGACGACCTCAAAATTGGTTGCGGGCCTCGCAGATCGCTCGTAGCGACCGGAGGGACGCGAGAGCCTCGGGGCTTGGTGTTCGAGCCCGCGCGCTGCTACCTACGACGTATTCCCACGGGTCGCCCATTCGCGAAAATACTCCGAGATTCCCGCGGTCGTTTTCGCATCTGGTCTGAGCCAGACACCCTTTGGGCTCCTTCGGTTCAGGAGAAAACGCCGTGCGCGATTCGAGAGACACCGAAAAGAAAAAAAACGCCGACGCGGAAGATCCCGAACTCCACCCTGCACCCATCGAGTTCCCGCTGGAATGGGATACACCGATGTATCGGCTCGCAGTCGATCAGCTCGACCAGACCGCGGAGCAGATGAATCTCGACCCGAACATCTGGGAGCGACTGCGCGCCCCACAGCGAGCGCACGTCGTGTCCTTTCCGTTTCGACGCGATGACTACCACACCGTCGAGACGGTCTACGCCTACCGCGTACAGCACATGCTCACGATGGGACCCACCAAGGGAGGCGTTCGGTACGACGAAGGCGTCAACCTCGGCGAGGTAACGGCCCTCTCGATGTGGATGTCGTGGAAGTGCGCGATCATGAATCTGCCCTTCGGCGGCGCCAAGGGCGGCGTGCGCATCAACCCGCACACACTATCGAGCGACGAACTCCAGCGTGTGACACGGCGCTACACGTCGGAGATCATCGAAGTGATCGGTCCGGACCGAGACATCCCGGCGCCCGATCTCGGTACCGACGAGCGCGTGATGGCGTGGATGATGGACACCTATTCCCAACAGGTGGGTCACGCGGTTCCCGGGGTCGTAACCGGCAAGCCGATCGAGATCGGGGGATCCCACGGCCGACGCGAGGCGACCGGGCGCGGCGTGATCTCGTGTGTGACCGAAGCCTGCCGCGATCGGGACTGTTCACTCGCGAATTCGAGCGTAGTCGTGCAGGGCTACGGCGCGGTCGGTGCCACCGCGGCCCGCCTGGCTTGGACGCTCGGCGCCAAGGTCATCGCGGTTTCGAGTGTGACGGGAGGCACCTACAACCCCAATGGGCTCGACATCGATGCCGTCGATGCCTGGCTGCAAGAAAACGACGACGACCTCACGGGTTTTCCCGATGGCGATTCCGTCAGCAACCAGGAACTGCTCGAACTGCCCTGTGACATCCTGATACCGGCCGCGATCCAGAACCAGATCACCGAAGAGAATGCCGCCGCGCTGCGCTGCAAGATGATGGTGGAAGGCGCCAACGGACCGACCACTCTCGAGGCGGATGCGATCCTCAACGATCGCGACATCCTGGTGGTGCCCGATATTCTCGCCAACGCGGGCGGCGTGACGGTCTCCTACTTCGAATGGGTCCAGGGCCTGCAGCAGTTCTTCTGGTCCGAGGAAGAAGTCAACCGGAAATTGATCGACCTGATGCAGTCCGCCTACCACAGCGTCGATCAACTCGCGAAAGAAAAGAAAGTCACGCTGCGCACGGCCGCGTTGATGCGGGGCATCGGGCGCGTCAAAGAGGCGAAGCACGTACGAGGCGTATTCCCGTAAAATACTGGAGGAGTTTTCGATGGATCTCGGCTTGAAGGACCAGGTAGCGATCGTAACCGGTGGATCCCGCGGAATCGGGCGCGCGGCCGCGGAAGCGCTGTTGCGAGAAGGAGCGAAGGTCGTCGTCGCGTCCATGCGACCGGAATCGGTCGAGGCGGCCGTCAAGGAACTCTCTGCGCTCGGAACCGTCGAGGGCATCGCGGCAGACGTCGCGGTCGAAGCGGACGTCGTTCGCCTGGTCGCCGAAACCGTCGACCGCTTTGGCGGCCTCGACGTGATGGTCGCCAACGCGGGCATCGCCGGTGACATCGCCAACCTGGCCGACATGTCGGTCGCACAGTGGGATGAAATGATCAACATCCACATGCGCGGCAGCTTTCTCTGCGGACGCGAAGCGGCGCGCGCGATGCGCAGTGGGGGGCGCCGGGGAAGGATCGTGACCATCGGGTCGGTTTCGGGATTCGAGAATGAAGCGGAGGGGGGGCACTACTGTGCGGCGAAAGCGGGCATCCACGGCCTCACCCGCTCGATGGCCATCGACTTTGCACAGTGGGGAATTCGCGCCAACTGCATCGCACCGGGCTGGGTCCGCACCGACATGACCGTCGACGACATCCCGGCCCCGGGCGAGGCGATTGCGGGCGTCGGTGTGCTGAACCGCGTCGGCGAACCCGAAGAACTCGCCAACGCAATCGTCTTTCTCGCGTCCGAGCGCTGCGGCTTCATGACGGGATCCACCGTCGTGGTCGACGGCGGCCAACTCGCGTACGCACCGGATCCGGCACCGGCTAGCTGACTACACGCCCGGCGAGTAGCGCTTCGCCGCACGTCCGCTCATTCAGGCGGGTAGGTCTTGTCGTATGCCTTCCGCTCGATCACCACGAGTTCGCGGAAGTTCTCGCTCTGATGCCAGATTCCCGTAAAGCCCCTGGGAACCATCAACGAGTCGCCCGCAGAGTAATACCGCTCGACACCATCGGTACCGGTCAACAGCAGTTCCCCACTCAGGACGTAGATGAACTCGTCGTGCGGGAACGGCTCGCTAACCCGGATCTTCACCTCGTCGTCAGCGTAGACCTCGACGATCAGTTCCTTCCCCCGGAAGAGCACTTCGCCGCGTGGGCTCGATTTCCCCTTGAGGATCGAAGCCGGATCGAGAAAGGGCTCCTCGGCGGGCAAATCGCCTCGGAGCCTGGCGTCGTCGAAGTTGACGGGCACAACCATGGCCTTCTTCGCTGGCTTCGCATCTTCCGCCGCAGCAAACACGGGCGCGAACAAGCATCCCACGACCCACACCATGCCGACCGCCGCAACACTCGAACGACACAGATTTCGTTTTCTCACACCGCCTCCTTTTCGATTGCACTCGTTTTCGCGAAGAGACTCGATCGCGCTAATTCCCGCGGAGCCACGCGAGCGCAGCTTCTCGATCGCTGAAATCGAAATGTCGGACTTCCGCCTTCACGAAATGAGATGCGATCCGCGGTGCGATCGAAAGAAAGGCGCTGTCTGTGACCGCCGCGACTCGGCCGATATCGCGATGGTGGTCGCGGATGAAACTCAAATGAGAGATCAGCGCACCAAAATCACCCCAGCCGTGAAACGACTCGGACTGGATCAGCAGCCCGCGGAGTTCGCCTTTTTCTTCGATGTAGGGATCGACTTCTCGGGTCAGAGCGGCGAAATCGGCGGACTCGAGCGTGCCTTTTGGTTCGACGACGAGAATACCCTCGTCTCGAAGGAGTTCGAAGGAGATCATCACCTCTCCTCATGCCGGCTTGAACCGGCTTCGTAAATTGCATTGCGTTTGCAGAATCAATCAGTCGAACTAGATTCGCAGATTGCGTCGCGTTTGCGAAATCAGCCGGTCGAACAGGCTTCGGAGATCGCTTCGTATTCCCGAAATCAACTATTGGCTTCCGAACTGATCTGCAGCGCTGATGTTGTGTATTTTAACAGATCGCCGGAGAAGTCGTGTCCATGCTCGGCCACCTCGTGGTCGAGGCGCCGCAGGGTATAATCCACGAGTGCTGATCGCCCGGAGGGAGCAACGATGATCGAGAATCCTGTACCCTGGCCTAACGGTGCTCGTGTGGCCGTCGCCATCACCTTCGACATCGACGCCGACAGCATTCTTCACCTCGATCATCCCAAGCACTCCCACCAGATGGTGGCGGCACAGTCGCTGCTCCGCTACGACCGGATCGCGGTAAAGCGGATACTCGAACTCTACCGCCGCTTCGGCCTCAAACAGACATTCTTCTTTCCCGCATGGTGCATGGAGCAATATCCGGATCTCGTCGAGGCCATCCTCGAGGACGGTCACGAGATTGCCCATCACGGCTATATCCACGAGAGCCCGAACAAGCAGGCCAGCCGGGAAGATGAACGCCACTGGCTGCAACGCGGGATCGACGTGATCGAGAGGATGACGGGATCCCGGCCGCGGGGCTGGCGGGCACCGCTATACGACTTCAGCGAGCACTCGGCCGACCTCTTGATCGAAGAAGGGTTTCTCTACGACGCGTCACTGATGGGCGACGACGTCCCCTACATCCTCACCACCGAGCGTGGCGAGATCGTCGAGCTGCCCAGCCACTGGGCGCTCGACGACTGGCCCCAGTACGCCTACATGCCCGAGTTCAAATCCGAAATTTCGGTCCGGGCACCCGATGATGCCATGCGGGTCTATATGGCCGAGTTCGAGGCGGCGCATCGCTATGGCGGCCTGTGGATCGCGGTGTGGCATCCGACGGTGTCGGGGCGTCTGGCGCGCTGCGACCGCATGGCGACGATGATCGAAGACATGATGAACAAGGGCAGCGTGTGGTTCGCGACCCTGGAGGAGATCACACAGCACGTTGCCTCCTGTCGCGAGGCCGGGACCTTCACGCCGCGCGTAGAGCCCATGCCCACCTATGCGAAACCCCTGCCCGAGGAGACATTTACGGTGCCGGGCTAAAGGACACCCCATCCACGCCTGCGCGTCCATTCATGCGCGCAGCCATTCGCTTTTCCCCTCTGGCGACCGGTCCACCCGATTCCAGTGGCGGCATACGCAATCGAAAAAAGAACCGAGGTGGTACCTTGTGATGCAAAGGTTTGGCAGGAGTTGACTGGATGAAGGACGTGCTCGAACAGGTGGCCGAGTGGCGTGTGGAAGGCCGGGGCGTGGCGCTCGCCACGGTGATCGAGACGTGGGGCTCGTCTCCTCGCCCGGCTGGTAGCCATCTCGCGGTGAACGAACAGGGCAACTTCGTGGGATCGGTTTCGGGGGGTTGCGTCGAAGGAGCCGTCGTGGAGACAGCGCTCCGGGTGATGGCGGAAGGTGCGCCCGAGCTGATCGAGTTCGGCGTGACCACCGAGCGCGCCTGGGAAGTGGGCCTCGCCTGCGGGGGCCGGGTGCGCATCTACGTGGAGCGTGTGGATTGAAGGCCGATCTACTCGAGCAGCTTCTCGCCGCGCGTGCCGCACGGCGACCGGTGGTGCTGGCGACTTGGCTCGAGTCGGCTCGCCAAGAACTCTTCTGCGCGAACGAAGACGCTGGGGCCGGCGATGCGGAGTTGCACGCGGCGCTGCGTGAGGCGATCGAGCGGGATGCGGCGCGCATCCACGAACTGGAAGGGGAGCCGGTCTTCGTGCAGCCGTTCAATCCGCCGCTGTGCTTGATGATCGTCGGAGCCGTCCACATCGCCCAGCAGCTCGCACCGATGGCGGCGAGCGCTGGCTACGAAGTGTTGGTGATCGACCCGCGCGGCGCCTTCGCCAGTGAGGCACGCTTCCCCGATGTGTCGCTCTCAACGAAGTGGCCAGGCGAAGCGCTCGAGTCGGCGGAGCTGGATCAACGCTGTGCGGTAGTGACACTCTCCCACGATCCCAAGCTCGACGATGCAGCCCTGGCCGCGGCGCTGGCGTCGGGCGTCTTCTACATCGGCGCCCTCGGCAGCCGCAAGACCCACGCTGGCAGGCTCGAGCGTTTGCGGGCGTGCGGATTCGACGACGACGCATTGGCGCGCATCCACGGACCGGTGGGCCTGGATATCGGCGCTCGGACACCCGCGGAGATCGCCGTGTCCATCCTCGCGCAGATGACACAGTGTCTACGTCACTCCTCGGTGTGACCGAAACCCGCGTCGCAGTTGTCGTCCTGGCCGCGGGTTGCTCCGCGCGGATGCCGGACGTGAACAAGCTCGCCCTCGAGCTGGACGGCGTCGCGCTGGTCGCCCGCGTGGTGGATGCCGCCCTCGCGTCAACGGCAACGGACGTGGTGGTGGTGACCGGTAGCGAGGCCGAGGCGGTTTCGTCTGCACTCGGCGTGCGCACTGTGCGGATCGTCCACAATCCCGACTACGCGGAGGGAATGGGCACGAGTATCGCCGCAGGCGTCGCGGCGCTTCCCGAAGACACGACCTGCGCCCTGATCTGCCTTGGCGATCTCCCGCGCCTGCGCGCCGATCATTTCGATGCGGTCATCCATGCATTTGACCCGCTCCAGGGTCAGACTCTCTGCGTCCCCGTCCACAAAGGGCGGCGCGGCCACCCCGTGCTCTTTGGTGCGTACCATTTCGACGCACTCCGCGCTCTCTCCGCCGACACGGGAGCGCGTCACATCCTGGAGACCCACGCCGATGCCGTCCGCGAAGTGGAAGTGGACGATGCAGCCGTAAACCAGGACATCGACACGCCTGAAGATTGGGCGGCACTCGAAGCAGAGTGTGATCCGGACCAGACGCCGGGGAATTGATCGGACCCATTCCGGCTACCGGGCCGCGAATGCAACACTTTCCGACCGCACAGCCCATTCGGCAACCAGCCTCCTGGGCCAGAGGCTCGAGTGCTCATCCCGATCCCGCGAAAATCGCATAGGATCTGGGTTCAACGCTGGGACTCGCCACACGCGCATCGCCCTGATTTCAGCCGATGAGGAGCGCACCCATGTCACGCGAAGATATCGAAGCCCGCAAGGCGCAGATGCAGAACTGGTACTGGTGGGGCGTGCCAACGTTTTTCAAGTGCCCGTGGAACGAGTCACCGGAAGACTGCGACATTGGACTCGTCGGGGTGCCTCACAGTAGCGGTAACGGTTCTACCGAACGGGACCAGCATCTCGGCCCGCGTTCGATCCGTCATGTATCCGGCCGTCTGCGACGCGCGCACCAGGCCTTCAGACTGACGCCCTGGGAGGCGGCCATCGTTCACGACCTGGGTGATGTGCCACTGCCCGAAGCCAATGACAACGAAGCGTCGGTGGCGCATATCCAGGACTACTACGAGGTTCTGGACGGGGCTGATACCCGGCCGGTCTCCTATGGTGGTGATCACGCGATTACCGGTCCGATTCTGAAAGCGCTGGGTGGCGAGGGGGCAAGAATCGCCGGAGGCCGGAAGCTGTCGTTGGTTCACTTCGATGCGCACCGGGACGATTACGAACACATGCCACACTGGCTGGGCGCAAAGCGGTCGGCGGCGCATTGGGCCGCGTACGCAGTGCGCGAGGGCCACGTGGATGTCGATCGCAGCATTCAAATCGGTATGCGCGGCAATCCGATGAAGGTTCGTGAAGACCCCGCAGAGAGCGACATCGGCTATCGCGTGCTGCCCGCGGATGAAGTGTTCGAAATCGGAATCGACCGAACCATTGCCATCATGCAGGAGCGCATTGGCGACAACCCGGTCTATATCTCATTCGATCTCGATGCACTGGATCCAGCGGATGCTCCAGGTGTATCCAACCTGGAGGCCGGTTACCGCGGCCTGCGCACGCACGAAGCGACCCGCATCCTACACGGTCTGCGCGGTCGCAATATCGTGGGTGCGGATATCGTCTGCCCGATGCCCACCGTAGATAGCCCGAATCAGATCACAGCTCTGACGGGATCGGTGCTGATGTTCGAAATGCTGTGTCTGATTGCCGACTACCTGCAAGGCTAACTTCTCGATCAGGCAGCCGGCGAAGTCTCAGGAGGTGGCCGGATGGACCAGTGGAGTGTGATCGTCGATCTCACTGTGCTGTTGGGCGCTGCGCTCGTGCTGGGCGCGCTATGCGAGCGGTATCGGCAAAGTGCGATCGTGGGATACCTCATCGCCGGGATGTTGCTGGGCCCGAATGCTCTTCAATGGATCAGCAAAAGCTCAGAAGTGGAGCTGCTCGCGGAGTTGGGTGTGGCGCTCCTGCTCTTTACGATCGGCCTGGAGTTCTCCTGGCGGCGCTTGCGGGACATGGGCCTCGTTGCCCTCGGCGGAGGCAGCGTGCAGATCCTGGCCACCGCGGCCGTCGGTGCGGCCTGTGCGGCTGCGCTCGGGCTACCCGGCCGCACGGCACTGGTCGTCGGGCCCATACTCGCGCTGAGCAGCACTGCGTGCGTGTTGAGAGTACTCGAGGCGAGAGGAGAACTCGAGAGCCTGCACGGGGTTCAGTCGCTAGGCATCCTATTGCTGCAGGACATTGCGGTCATTCCGTGCGTCCTGCTTGCGACAATACTCGCACAGGACGATGGATCTGCTGGTTCGGTCGCGCTGAGCCTCGGCAAAGCTCTCGCACTCGCGGCAATGGCAGCACTCGCTCTCTATGTCGTATTCACGTTCGTAGTTCCGAAGGTCCTACGCATCGGGTCCGTGCACGCAAGCCGAGAGCTATCCGTCATCACGGCAATCGTATCTGGTCTAGGAGCTGTGGTCCTTGCCCACAAAGCGGGCCTGTCCCCCGGGTTCGGCGCATTCATCGCAGGCATGTTGCTCGCGGAGTCACCCTTTGCGGCGCAGGTGCGCGCCGACGTATCCGCCCTTCGGACCCTGTTCGTAACGGTATTCTTCAGCTCCATCGGGGCACTCGGCGATCCGAGCTGGATGCTGGCAAACTGGCAGATCATCCTCCCGACGGTCGTTGCGCTCATCCTCGGCAAGAGCATCATCGCGTGGGGCGCTTTGCGCCTGTTTGGTGTAGGGGCCGTGTGTGCACTCGCTACGGGAATCTGCCTCAGCCAGATCGGCGAGTTCTCCTTCATCATGATCGAGATCGCGCGCGGCACACTGATCTCCCATGACGTGTTCCTTCTGCTTGTATCCTCGACACTTTTCACGATGCTCCTGACGCCTTACCTGGTCGCGGTGGCGCCCAATGTGTCTGGCTACCTGCTGCGCTCACGTGGTAAAGGCATGGCGGTGCCCGGCGGACCCGCGCACGCAGCATCTCAGGGACAGGTGCTCGTCGTAGGTTTCGGCCCGGCAGGGCGCGTGGTCGCAGAGCAGGTGCGCGAAGGAGGTTGCCATGTAGACATTCTCGAACTCAACCCCCACGAAGTCGCCAGCGCCCGCCGACTGGGCTTTATGGCTTTCCTGGGTGATGGTCGGCACGAAGACATCCTGCTGCACGCCGGTGTGCGCAACGCCAGGGCCGTCGTAGTTACCGTGCCCGCGCCCGCGATTGCAATCGACATTGTCCGCCTCGTGCGGATCGTCGCACCTGATGCAGTGATCGTGGCTCGTTCGCGCTACAACCGTTACTACAGTGAGCTCGATGACGCTGGAGCGCATGTGGTTCACGATGAAGAAACTCATGTGGGCATCCGGATGTCGACGTCTGTTCTCGAGATGCTTTGTGCCGTTGAAACGCCAGATGAGGCAAATCCACAGGAACTACTGGAGAACGAAACCGAGTAGGAGATGCACGGGTGAACGACCAGTCGCAGCCGAATCACGCGTGGCACGCACTCGACCTGCTATCGCTGGAACAATCTTTGGATGCGACGCCTAGCGGCCTGAGCGCTTCGGAAGCGGCCGTGCGCCTTGAGCGATTCGGACCCAATGTATTGCCGCACACACCGCCACCAACCTGGTGGCAGATCGGATTGCGTCAATTCCGCAGTCCGCTGATCTACATCCTCGGCGTCGCTGCACTGGTTTCGGTCGCGATCGGCGAAGCGACCGACGCCGCGTTCATCGCTGCTGTGCTCGGTCTCAATGCCCTGATTGGCGGCTATCAGGAGTGGCGTGCTGAGAAGAGCACGCAAGCGTTGCAGCAGCTGTTGCAGATCCGTGCCGCCGTCTTGAGAGACGGCGACGTCTCCGAAGTAGAGGCCGAAATCGTCGTACCTGGAGATACCGTCAGCCTGGAGTCCGGCAATCGTGTGCCGGCAGACTTGCGGATCGTGTCAGCGCACGGCCTCGAAATCGACGAATCACTCTTGACGGGCGAATCATTGGCGGTCTCGAAAGATCCTACCTGGATTGGAGACGCGCCGACGCCGATTGGTGATCGACGGAACATGGCGTTTGCAGGCTCCATCATCGTCCGCGGGCGCGCCCAAGGCATGGTTGTGGCAACCGGTCCGGCCACGCATGTAGGCCAATTAGCACTGGACGTCCTGAGCACGTCCGGCGGCAACCCGCCGCTGCTCGAGCGCTTGAAACGCTTTACCCGCGTCGTGGCTGCGGCGGTCGTGGCTTCCGCCGGCGTGGTGGCTGTGTTCGGCGTGGTGCTTCACAACTACAGCGCCCACGAGATGTTTCTCTTCGCGGTCGCGTTGGCGGTGTCGGCCATTCCGGAAGGACTGCCGGTCGCCTTGACGGTCGCCTTGTCGATCGGGACTGCGCGGATGGCACGCCGCGGTGTGATCGTTCGCCGGCTTGCCGCCGTCGAGGGCTTGGGGAGCTGCACGGTGATCGGGAGCGCCAAGACGGGCCCACTGCCCTGCAATGAGTTGATGGTGCGCGAGCTTCGACTTCCTACCGGCGAGCGCTTCGAGGTGGGTG
>JAFDAW010000286.1 GCA_019313605.1 Deltaproteobacteria bacterium | reverse complement strand
GCACCGACCGCCTGTTTCAATGCCGATCCTACCTACTTCCTCGATTCCGCGATTCCGGTCGGCGGGGGCTTTGGGCTCGATATCGGCCAGACGGTACTCATCCGGGTCGCCCACCACGACGACTCCGTCAGGGGCAACTTCGAGCTCAGGCTGTTGCCGGAGCCCGAAGTCTGGATGGCGCTCGTTGCAGGTGCCGGATCGCTAGCTGCTCTCTCGCGGCGGCGGGCTCGGCGCTAGCAATTCATCTAGATTCGGCGGGGTGATACCGAAAATCCGACGCAATCGCGTGAAGTGCGCCCGCGCCCTGTTGATGGCTGCGGCCTTCGCGCTGCTCTCGGCGCCGAGTGCCTTCGCACAGCAAGAGACCCGATCCTCAGAAGTCGAAACGCTCAATGCCGACGTCGGTCGACTCTACCGCGAGGGGCGCTTCGAGGAGGCAATTCCACTTGCGGAGCGCGCTCTCTCGATCCAGGAAAGAGCCCTGGGCCCCGACGATCCTCTCGTAGTCGAGGCGATCAATAGCCTTGCCATGCTCTATCGGGCCGCGGGTGACTACGTGGGCGCAGAATCCCTATTTGAGCGGGTGCTGGAGATCACCACGGAAGCCCTCGGACCCCGAGACCCCACGATCGCGGTCACGATCAACAATCTGGGGATGGTCTACTGGGAGCAAGGTGACCACGAGCGCGCCGCGCAGTACCTCGAGAAGGCACTCGAGATCTGGGAACACGCTCTAGGCCCCGATCACCCCAACGTGGCGGTCTCTCTCGGGAACCTCGCGTCTTTCTATCGAAGGCAGGGGGATCTGGAGCGAGCCGAGTCACTCTACGAGAAGGTACTCGCGATCTGGGACAGGAGTTCGGATCCCGTTCACAGCCAACTCGTCGACACCCTGCGCAATCTCGGCGCCATCCGTCAGAGCAACGGTGACTACGAACGCGCTGAGTCGTTCTTCAAGCGCGCACTTGCCCTCGATGAAAAGGCGTACGGAGCGGACCATGCCGGAACGGCCGTCGCGCTCAGTAGCCTCGCGTCGCTCTACTACGAGGCTGGCGACTACACGGGAGCCCTGTCTCTTTTGGAGCGAGTGCTCGCGATTCAGCAAAGCGCTGACGATCCCGATTCTCCCAATGTCGCGTCTGCCTCGAGCAATCTAGCCGCGGTCCACGTCGCGATGGGCGATTATGCGAGCGCAGAGCCTCTCTTCGAGCGAGCGCTCGAAATTCGATCGAAGGCCCTGGGCTCGGATCACCTCGCGGTCGCTGCATCCCTCGACAATCTCGCCTCGCTATATCGAGCGCAGGGCGAATATGCGCGTTCGCGGCGGCCCTTCGAGCGTGCGTTCGAGATCCGCGTAAATACCTTGGGGCCCGGCCATCTCGATGTCGCCAGCACCATCAGTCATCTCGGCGCAATTGCCTGGGCGTTGGGTAATTTTGCGAGTGCAAAGCCGCTCTTCGAGCGCGCGCTATTAGTCCGAGAAAAGGCGCTCGGTCCCGAGCACCCCTTGGTTGCCACTTCCGTCGACAACGTGGCCTCGGTGTACCGGGTACTCGGGAAACACGACGAAGTGAAGCCCCTGTACGAAGCTGCGCTCGCGATCCGAGAGAAGGCTTTCGGGCGCGAACACCCAACGGTCGTGCAGTCGCTTCGCAACCTGGGCTTGATGCACTGGGGCAAGGGGGATTGGGAACAGGCCGAGGCGTATCTCGCTCGCACCGCAGAGGTCGAGGAGCGGCAGATTTCCCTGCTTCTTCCGGTCCAGTTCGAAGCTCAAGCACGGGCGTACATGGAGGCGCTCTCGAATAGCACGAACCTGATCCTCTCGTTTCAGCGCGCGCGGTCCGACTCGGGATCGATGACTCGCCTGGCGTTTACGACGGTTCTCCGGCGCAAGGGGCGAGACTTGCGTGTGGCGGCGGGCGAGTCGACCACTGATCGTCGCGGATTGGACGCTGAAGAGCGCGCAGCCTTCGACCAGTTGCTCGCGCGCCGCAACGAGCTCGGGCGCCTGGTCGTACGGGGACTCGATCGGCCGCGTTCCGCATCCGTTCGAGCCGATCTCGAAAAGTTGCGACGAGAAGTGGATGATCTCGAGGACGCAGCCGTGAACGGCGAGGATGCGCTGCGGTCACGGGTCGCCCCGATTCAAATCGAAGACCTTCAGTCGAATATCCCAGCGGGCGCCGCACTCGTCGAGCTGGTCGAATATCAGGATCTCGATCCGACCCAAATCTCGACTGATCGCGCCGATGGAACCGCGCATCTTGCCGCGTTTGTTTTGCACTCGGCCGGAGAGCCTCGATGGGTTCCGCTCGGACGAGCAGCGGCGATCAATGCGAGCGCCCGAGCCTTTCGGGAGGCACTGGTCGACACGAAGCTTTCGCCGAAGAAGCTCCGCAAGCGAGCGCGCGACCTTTACGACCGCCTCGCGGCGCCCCTCGAGCCCCACCTGGAGGGAATTCGAACCGTATGGATCGCTCCCGACGGTGGGACGGTGCTGATTCCGTTTGGCGCATTGATCGACCCGGACGGCCACTATTGGGTGGAGCGGACTGAATTTGTCTATCTGACCAGCGGACGCGATCTGCTGCTTTCGAAATTGGCGCTTCCTTCGCAGCGACCGCCGCTCGTGGTGGCAGCCCCCGATTACGACGCGGAACGTCCGGCAGGAGCGGGGGCGAGCCGTGAGGCTTCTGAGCGACGTTCGCCGGAATCCGCAGCGCTGCAATTCCCCCCGATCGCGTCGTCTCAGACGGGTGCATTGGAAGTCGGAAGGCTGCTGGGTGTTACCCCGCTGACTGGCGCGGAGGCGAGCGCGGCTGCGATGAAATCGGCGCGCGCGCCGCGCGTACTGCATGTCGCGGTGGACGGTTTCTTCCTCCCCGATCAGATTCCGGAACGAACCACGCGCTGGGGTTCGATCCTGGGCATCGACCCTCAATTGCGACCTCCGGCTACAGAGAATCCGCTCTTGCGCTCCGGTTTCGCGTTGGCGGGAGCGAACCGTCGGGCGAATGACGGCGGCCGCGGCCTGATGACCGCGCAGGAGATCGCGGGCCTTGATCTATGGGGAACACAGCTCGTCGGGATCGCAGCGCGCGGAATCGAATCGGGAGAAGCCACGATCGACCAGGCCGTCTACGCGCTTCGGCGCTCGGTGGTGCTCGCCGGGGCTGAGGCGCAATTCGCAAACCTGTGGACGACGGACTCCCGCGCTGCGGCGGAATTGGCGACTGCCTATTACGAGCGCCTGCTCGCGGGTGAAGGCCGCTCGGAGGCCCTGCGCAGTGTTCAGCTCGAAATGCTCCGAAGCGAGAACCGCAGCCATCCCTTCTACTGGGCGAGCTTCATCCCGATTGGTGCACGGGGACCGATCGTGTGGGAGGATGCTCGAGAACCTGGCGAAGAGATCTCCGGGTCTCCGTAGCCTTCTCGAGTTTGTCTTCGAGAATTGCGCCGGTCTCGACTCCGTAGCGCAGCGCTTCGCGAATCCCCGCGATTTCTGCGCCGCGGTTGATCGCCGCCTTGGTCATCTTGAGCCCCTCCAGCGAGATCGCAGCGGCGCGGCGTGCGAAGCGCAGCGTCTCTGCTTCGAGCTGCTCGTCGGGGAATACCTGATTGACCATTCCGACGCGGTGGGCCTCTTCTGCGTCGATCAGATCGCCGGTGTAGAGCAACTCGCGAGCCTTCTTCAATCCGACGATCCAGGGCATGATCAGTGCGGGAGGCGAGGTGGAAAAACGGATTTCGGGCTCACCGAACTTTGCGGTCTCCGAAGCGAAGGTCACGCAGCACATCATCGCGAGTTCGCAGCTCCCCGCGAGGCAGTAGCCCCGCACCATCGCGACGACGGGTTTCGAACAATCCCAAGGGGTCAATTCGAACTCGACGCAATCGGTCAGCATGCGCCGCTTACCCATCGGACCGCCTTCTGGATAGTGGTTCTTCCAGTCGAACTTGAGGTCGTAGCCCGCGCCGAAGTTGGGTCCTTCGCCCGAGAGCACGAGCACGTGGACTTCGGGGTCGTCGTCCGCGCGGCGGATTGCTGCAGAGAGCTCCGTCATCAAGGCCGGATTGAGCGAGTTCATCGCCTTCGGTCGATTGATCTGAATCCGCGCAATTCGCTCGCTTACTTCGTATTCGATTTCGCTCGCCATGGCCTTTACCCTCGTTGAGAATTCGCTGCCAGCTTAGCCGCTCGCGCTCTCCGGGGCGCGACCTAGCGCGCCACCGGCGAGCGCCGAATGAGGCCCCCCCTCCGTCAGTCGATCTGCTCGGCGTCCGCTTCGTGTTCGAGGCGGGGGTCGATCTCGAGGTATTCACTGAGCCAGCGAACCCCGAGGTAGAAGGGAAGGGTGTCGAGCAGCGCCACGCCGGCTTTGAACACGTAGCCCGATCCGATGAATACCCAAAGCTGTGGCCAGAGCGGTTGGCCGCCATCAATTGGAAGGCCGCGAGCGTAGAAGTGCGTGATCGTGATGACCGCAAAGGTATCCACAAATTGGCTTACGAGTGTCGAGCCGTTGTTGCGAAGCCACAGATGGCGCCCCTGGGTCAATCGCTTCCAGAAGTGAAATAGGAACACGTCACAGAGCTGGGCGGCGAGGTAGGCGACCATCGATGCGACCACGGCTCCCATCGTGAGCATGCGGATCCGGTAGAACGCAAAGTCGTACGCATCCGTCGCCGGCAATCCCGTCGAAGCGTCCAATTCCGGAGCCGGTGGAAGTGCGCCTCCGAGCCAGACGAAGAGCACGACCCAGAGATTCAGGAAGAGGCCGACCCACACCACGAAGCTCGCCCGGCGGCGCCCGTAGAGTTCACTGATGAAATCGGTGCACAGGAAAGTGATTGGATAGGGGAGGACGCCAACGGCCAGCGCCATCGGAATTCGAATGCCGAAACACTCGAACGAAAGGTCGATGAATCGGGATACCCCGAGGATGTTGAGCATGGTCATCGAGCCGAGAAAGGTCCCGGCCAGCACGAGAAACACGCGTTCGCGGCGGGCGTGTAGCGCGGAAGCTTCGATCGGATGCAATCGACTCACGGCGTCTCGGCCTTACGAGCTTCGCGCCATAGCGCGCGTGTCGACTCGACCTCGATCGCAATCGCGGATTGCAGCGGTCCGCCGAGTCGGAGAGCTCGCTCGAAACAATCGATCGCTTCGCGGTACTCGCCGCGAGCGCGGTGCGCTTGCGCGGTCGATCGCAACCAGGTCTGGGTCTCCAGGCCCCTCGATCGAGCAAATTCGATCCAGCGCCCGGTGATTTCATCGATCAATTCGTGGAACACCGGTTCTCGCGAGATCGGTTCGAAGCGCGGATCGGCCGAGAATCTCGCCATGTGGCCGAGACTCTTTTGGGAGGCGGCCCGCAGTTCCCGGACGGCGGTTTCTGCGTCCCGCCGCTCCGCGGCCAGCAGCGCGCGATAGTAGGAGGCGTTGGCTCCGTTGGGAAATTGGAGGGCGCCGGTCTGGAGCAACAGGATCTCCTCCTGCCACAGCGTGGCGCGCGCGTGGCTGCGAATTCCAAATGCGAGGACCACGAGGGCCGTACCGAGGGCGACGCCCCGGGTTGCGATCGAAGCCCATCGGGTGCGGATCTCACGGTCGGACCTCGCTGCCGTCCAACGCGCACGCATGTCCATTGCGGCCAATAGCGATCCGCCGATCAGCCCGGGCAAGATGAAGTAGAGATAGCGATCGGCCATCGGGTGCATGAAGGGCCAGATCTGGGACACGGGCGCGAATGAGGTGGCTGCCAAAATCCAGTACGCGGCCTCCGGGTTGCGTGCGCGAAGCGTTGTGATCGTTCGCCAGCCGAGTAGCGCGGCACTGATGAAGCCGCCGATCCACCAGGGGTCGAGGATGGAATGCACGGGTTCGGGCTCTTGAAACGGAGAGATACCATACGAGGTGGCGGCCATGGCGAGATAGCGCGCCCAGAACGAGAAGATCGAGCGGATCTGCACCCAGGGATCGGAGTAGGGCGAGATGTCGGTTGCCACCTGCGCGCTGAGTTCGGGTATCACGTAGAGGCCGGCGGCGACCACCCAACCCGCGAGCCAGATCCACTGCCGCCTCGCATCGCGCCGCGACCAGCCGAGGGCGGCGACCATCGGAAGCGCGGCCAGGGTCGAAGCCTTCGTGAGCAGGCCGAGTGCGAACAGTGTAAGTGCCAGCGCAGGGAGTCGGCGGTGCGAGAGCACGGCGCCGAGGGTGAAGGTGAGTGCTGCATCGGTCTTGATCTGCGAAATCCAGGCGACCGCTTCGACATTGGCGGGATGCAGCGCGAAGAAAAGCCCGGCCAACACTGCGGCGAGCCGCGGCACGCGGGTCGCAATCAGCAGAGCGATCAGCAAAACGCAATTGAGCGCGTGGATCACGGCGTTGACGACGTGGTAGCCGAGTGTGTCGCCGCCGAAGAGCGCCTTTTCGAGCGCGTGGAGCAGCAGCATCACGGGCGCGTAATTCACGCCGTGGATCGCCGCATCTCCGAAGGGGTCGAGAATCGCGATCAGGTTTTCACGGTTGAACGGATTCAGGTAGGGGTGCTTCACGATCAGCGAGAAGTCGTCGTTGATGAATGCACCGTGAAGCGCGGGCTGAAGAACCGCGAGTGAAATCGCCGCGAACGCGGCCCAGAGCAGCACCGCGTGAGCGAGCGAAAGCCCATCGAGCCCCGCCGAATCGCGCGGAGTCTGCAGCGCGCCCGTGCGCGTCTCGGCTGACATGGGGCCCATTCTAACGGGTTGCCACACCGAAGATCACCATCGGCCGGAGTTCAGAACCCGATTCAACGAGGGGTGCCTACTGGGGGACTGGGACGGGATACGAAGC
>JAFDAW010000285.1 GCA_019313605.1 Deltaproteobacteria bacterium | reverse complement strand
GAGGCGCTGACCGTCGGGATCGAAGTAGTGGATTTTTGCGAGCCGCTTGCGCTGGAGGAAGGCGTCGAGGGAGGTCTTGAGTACGCCGAAGCCGTAGCGGACCGAGCGTTGAAAGTTGATCGATGATGCTTCTTTGAAGTAGGCGGTCGGGCAGCTCACTTCGCCGATCTTGAATCCCGCGAGCAGGATCTGCGCGAGCATCTGGTTGTCGAACACGAAGTCGTCCGAGTTTTCGAGCAGCGGCAGGGTTTCGAGGACTTCTCGCGAAAACGCGCGGTACCCGGTGTGGTATTCGGAAAGTTTCGCTCCCGTGAGGAGATTCTGGATCATCGTGAGAAGACGGTTGGCGATGTATTTGTACAAGGGCATCCCGCCCGCGAGCGCGTCGCCGCCCAGCACACGCGATCCGAGGACCACGTCGAAGGGCCCGTCCGTGATCAGCCCGATCATTGCAGGGAGTAACTTCGGTGTGTACTGATAGTCCGGGTGGAGCATGATGGTGATGTCGGCGTCGAGGCGAAGTGCCTCGGTGTAGCATGTCTTTTGATTCGCCCCGTAACCGCGGTTCGTGGCGTGAACGAGCGTTCGCAAGCCGAGGCGCCTCGCAACCTCGACAGTCTCGTCTCCGCTCGCATCGTCCGTGACGATGACCTCATCGACCAGGTCGAGCGGGATTTCCCGGTAGGTCTGCTCGAGGGTCCTGGCGGCGTTGTAGGCCGGCATCACGACGGCCACTTTCTTGCCGTGGAACAATTCGGATCGCTCCCCTTCAGGCGGCCATGCGGGCTAGACTGACGGGCACTCGCTGCCCGGGTGGCGGAAAGGTAGACGCGGGCGACTTAAAATCGCCTGGCCAAGAGCCGTGCAGGTTCGAGTCCTGCCCCGGGTACCGAGCACCGCAGCCGCCGATCTCTTCACGACGTGACGTGATCCCCCGGGAAGCCATCACCCGCCGAGTGCATCCGTACCGACGATTGCGCGCACCTCGTCGGTTTCGAGCAATTCCTCCAGCGCATCCCGGTCGAGCAGGGTGATGCGCTGATAGTCGCGCTCGGGGAACTCGAGTTCGAGGCGGTAGATCTCGCGCGGAGACCGGAATACACGGCGGATGCGCAGGTGCCCCGCCTCGCCCCCCTCGAGAATCTCGCTGCGCAGCGATTCCAGCACCCGCTGCGACCGGTCTTCATCGGAAGAGGGTAGGTAGGGGCTCGGAGGGACCGCTGGGTTTGCGGCGGTCGAGTTGCGTCCGAGTCGGTGGCGGTGCGCGATCTTGAACGATCCGGGGGGGCGCATGAACGGAGAGCATACCCGGTTGGAGGAGCGGGCTTCAAGCGACTTCACGGCTGCCGGCGGTTCGATCCGGAGCGCTCAGTCGCTGCCTTCTCCGGCGCCCGTGCGGTGATTGATGTAGGCCTCGAGGGCTTCGAAATGTTCGGAAGCGCCTCCGAGAAATTCGATGCCCACGCCGGCCTGGTTTTCGCTCGGATTGGCGCTGACGGTTCGCTTGACCCAGGCGACGCGGCCGATCGCCTCCAGGGGCTGGCCGGTCGGCAGCTTGATCTCGACCAACAGGCGCCGACCCGGATCGAGCGGCTCAGCGGTCTTCACGAAGACACCACCCCTCGACACGTTTTCGCAGGTTTCTTGCAGCGATCGGAAGAAGGGGCGCCCCGTCCAGGGGTCTCGCTCCGGCTCGATGCTGGAGATGCGGACGGTGATTCCGGCGGCGATCCGCTCGTGGCGTCGTTTGAGTTGATTCGAAATCGTCTCGGACATGGTCCTTCTCTCCCTATTCAGCAGCCGGCAACTTATCGGCAGGCACCCCGAACCGGCTTGAGCGGCGAATGGGTCCGAGTGCCGATTCACTGCCCGGCCCTCTGCGGGCCCCGCCCGGGGAATTTCGCTGCGCGGGGTGAATTCAACGCGATTCACCCATTCGGCGACCGCAGATCCGTCTCTTCAGTCCGCATTTCACCCGCTAACCATCTCAAGCGACTCTCTCTGTGGGTCGAAGAAGGTTCGGGGAGTAGCCCCTTGGGTATGGGGCGGGCTCCGCGAACCAGCTTCTGAGTGGGAGAAGTATGGACAAGCTAGTTTTCCCTTCCGATCAGTCGGCCCGCCTCGGCCTGAAGGAGGGAGAATCCGTACGCCTGCTGGCGTCTGGCTCCAAGACGATTCTGCTCGAGCGGGTGGATGCGAAAGCATCCGACGCGCTTCCCTGGGATCGGGATCTGGTTCTCACCGCCAATGTCGGCTCGTTCTCTCTCGCCGACATTCTTCATCTGCTCCACGCATCCTCGAAATCGGGATTCCTCTTCTTCGAGAACGGCGAACACGTCAAATCCATCTATCTCCACCGCGGCGAGGTCATCTTTGCGACCTCGAATCAAAAGTTCGACCGCCTCGGTGAGTGTCTCGTGAGATCCGGCACGATTACGCCAGAACAGTTTTCGGAAGCGCGTAAGGCATACACTCCGTCGAGTCAATTCGGAAGAATTCTCGTCGAGCGGGAGTTTCTTACGTCCCGCGATCTCTGGGGCGGTGTGAAGCTGCAGGTCGAAGAGATCGTGCGATCCCTCTTTTCCTATGGGTCGGGGTCGGTGCTTTTCTGGGAAGGCGAAGTGGCGCCCGACAACGTGGTTCGACTCTCGCTTCCAACTCGGCGCCTGATCGCACAGGGACTCAAGCGGCGCGACGATCTGCTGCGGTTCGTGGCCGTGCTCGAAATGCCGAATGTGCGGATCTCGATCGCAAAAGAGGCGCCGCAACAACTGGGCGAGAGCGAGCGGGCGATTCTGGACGCGATTCGGGCCGGGGGCACGTTCAAGGAGCAGTGTCACCGGGCTGGCGTCGAGCCCCTGTGCGGAGCGCGTACCGTTCAACAGCTACGGGTGGTCGGTGTCGTGACGGTTGCCCGCGAAGAAGACTCCACTGGGCCGGGTGAAGTGGAAGCCGCGCCGAGTGACGAGGAAGCTGTGCGCGAGTGCGTCCTTCTGCACGCCAAGCTGCTGACGGAATTCACCGCTCCGATCGTGGCCGTCGAGGGCGAGGCGGGGATCCGCGACCGGCTCCAGCGCATCATGGTCGAGGCCGCGCAGCGCTATCCGGAAATGCTGTCGGATCTGACAGTGGGTCCCGGCGGCGTGCTCGATCCGGATATTCTGACCGCTCGGGCGCTCGCCTATCCCGGAGAGCGGGAACGAGAGGTTCGCCTGGCCCTCGGAGAGTTGGTCTCCTATCTCGAATTCGAGCTGATGAACCATCCCGGCATCGATCGGCCCGACGAATTCCTCGAAGGCCTCGAAAGCCTGCGCTCCCAGCTCTGACCGCTCGCCATCGACCGGCTCGCACCGGCTGCGCGGAGTGGAACCCCCGCGCGCGGTGGGCGATCTCGTTTAGCGGCTAGAATCCATTCATGGGACGATCCGACCGCAAAGCAGACACGGGACGACCGGGCCGCGGCTCCGACAAGGGGGCCTCGAACGGCCCGGAGCAGCTGACCGGAGTCCATGCGGCGATGGAGGCCATTCGCGCCCAGCGCCGCAAGCTTCGGGTCTTGCGGGTGCGGGAGGGCCGTCCGCGGCCGGAAGTGGCCGCGGTGGTTGCGGCGGCTCGCGAGGCGGGGATCCGCGACCGGC
>JAFDAW010000284.1 GCA_019313605.1 Deltaproteobacteria bacterium | reverse complement strand
GAAGTGCGAACGTCGTGTTGGTAGAGGGCCGCTGCGCCGGCGTCGGGGATTCGTTGGTTCATCGGGTCAGCGGAGCGTGCGCTGCGAACCGCTCGAGGCCAAGTATGTGATGCGAGGTTCCTCGCATTGCCGCGATGCAGTCGAAACTGGCGTCGTGGCTGGGGAAGTCTTCGACTTCCCTTTGCGGCGTCGCACGATCCCGTTCCGGGCTCGCGCTCCTAGACGAGTGGCTCCGCGAGCGGAGCTCGGGGCGCGCGGGCCCACACGTAACGCGCAGAACCACCGGGCAAGAACGCGATCTCCGCGATGGATTCGAATCCCACCTCCAGCAGGCTGGCGTGAAGCTCGCGTAGATCCGGCAGCCCGTAGAGGTTGTCGTGTGCACGGAGATAGAGATCGAAGGCCGCGGCATTGGCGGAAAGCCCCATGAATCGGGCGGTGGCTCGATCCGAGACGACCGCAGTCTGGATCGCAAGAACGCCACCTGGAACGAGGCGCGAGAAGATTCGTTCGAAGAGTGCGCGGCGAATCCCGGGCGCGAAGTAGTAGAGGTTGTTGTTGAGCAGGATCAGATCATGAGAACCGGAGTCGAGGTCCAGGCTCATGAAATCGCCGACCCGAACCTCGCTTCGTCGCGATAGATCCGCCGCCTGCAGATTCTGCGCTGCGATCTCCGCAACCTCCGCATCCTGTTCGATTCCGATGCCGTGGGCATCGCGGTAGCGGCGCAACATTCCGACCAGATACCCCCCGTAGCCACAACCAACGTCGAGCAACCGCCGGGCCCCGCGCACACCCGGAATGCGACCGAGCGCAGAAAGGGCCTGCCGCTCGACGAGCCGGGAGACCTCGGCAGCGCGCCGACTCTCTACAGGCGAATGAAACTCGGGTCGCGCATCTCCCGCGATCAGATCCGGCATCCGCTCGAAGATCGGCCCGTAGCCCTCGATCGTTTCCTCGAGCAGGGCAGTCAGCGACGCGGAATCGGGTGTCTCGAGCAACCATTTCGCGAGGCCATCGATCTCGTAAGCGCGATCCCGATCGCGAACCACCCGGATGAGCCCATGCGAAGCCGCAGCGCGGAGCCAGGCTTGCAGTAGATCGGGGGCGAGCTGCGAGTCCTGTGCGAGTTGATTGGCGGTCTTCGGCCGCCGAAGAGCCGCAAAGAGATCCAATCGGATCCCGATCCGCAGCAGATGCGCGCGCGAAAAAGAGCCCAGCGTCTGAAGCAGCTCCCTCTCACGCCACTTTGAAGGAGTTCGATTCATCCGAGTTCTAGATTGGCGTAACGCACCATCACGGTTTTCAAACCCGCGCGGTCGAATTGAATCCGAAGCTTCTGGCCGGGCCCAGAGCCGATGACGCCGGCCACTGTTCCGAAACCGAACACCGGGTGCCGCACCCGCAGTCCGACGGAGATCGCCGCTCCGTCATCGGGCACGCTCTGATCGTACGCGTAATCGGATTCGGGCCCCGCGTCGAAGGATGCGCGGGCCGATTCCACGAGCGCGGCATTCGGTATTTCATTCAGGAAACGCGAGGGCGGCGAAGAGGTCCGCGAACCGAAACGGTGGCGCTCTGCGGCGCAGGTCAGAGTCAGTTTTTCCATCGCCCGCGTCATTCCCACGTAACACAAACGACGCTCTTCCTCGATCCCACTTTCGTCACGAGACGAAGCCGCATGCGGAAAAATCCCCTCCTCCATTCCCACCATGAATACGATCGGATACTCCAGGCCCTTCGCAGAATGAGCGGTCATCATCGAGACGCAGTCATCTCGCTCGTGATACGAGTCCAGATCGGACACGAGGGCCACCTGATCGAGAAACCGCTCCAACGGGGAGCGATCAACGTCTTCCACCGATTCGTTGACGCGCTCGAAGTCCTCGGCGGCTGTCAACAGTTCCCGCAGGTTTTCCAACCGCGCCTCCGCTTCGGGCGTTCCCTCGTGCTCTAGATGAGACGCGTAGCCAGTTTGATCCAACACACGGGTCAGCGCATCGGCCGGCGGCCAGGCCGCGACCTCGTCCTGAAGCGAACGGATCAGCGCGAGAAAAGAACCCAGCTTGGGCGGGATGCGGCCGCCACCCTCCCCTTCTGCGATCAACGCAACCGCGTCGAACAAGCTGATGCTGCGCTCGATGGACAGCGCTTCACCTTTTTCGATCGTGGTCTTGCCAATTCCGCGTGCGGGTTTATTGATGACCCGCCGTAGCGACGCGACATCTGCGGGGTTGATCAAGAGTCTCAGGTAGGCGAGAGCGTCCTTGATCTCCGCACGGTCGTAGAAACGCACACCCCCAACCACGACATAGGGCATGTCGTACTTCAGCAGTTCCTCTTCAAAGAGGCGCGACTGGTGATTCGTACGGTAGAAAATCGCAAATTCGCCGCCCCTGCGGTCGCCCTCTCGTACCGCAACGAGGATTCGACGCACCACATAGTCGGCTTCGCCCCGGTCGGTTCGAGCGTGGTGGACCTCGATCAGGTCGCCGCCTTCCCGCTCGGTGAAGAGATCTTTGCGCCGCCGATCGACGTTGTTCGCCACCACACCGCTCGCACCCTCGAGGATGGGCTGAGTGGAGCGGTAGTTGATCTCCAGCTTCACGGTCTTTACGTCTGGATAATCGCGCTCGAACTCCATGATGTTTCGGATATCGGCACCGCGCCAGGCGTAGATGGATTGATCGGGATCACCCACTACGCAGAGGTTTCGGTGTTGACCCGACACCTGCTGCACGAGTTCGTACTGGACGTGATTGGTGTCCTGGTATTCGTCGACCAACACGTACTGCCAACGTCGCTGATAGTGGGCGAGCACTTCCGGAAAGCGGTTGAAGAGTTCGGTGGTGCGAAGCAGCAGGTCCCCGAAATCAAGCGCGTTGCTGTCAACGAGCAGACGCTGGTAGGTGGCGTAGATCGCGGCGGCGGTTGCGGAATCGAGATCTTCCGCGCTCCGCGCCGCGGCAGCCGGATCCAGGCCGTCGTTCTTCCAACGGTCGATCCTCCACTGAAAACGCTTGGCCTCCGGAACCGAAGAGTCGAGCCCGTGGCGCTTCAGGGCGTCGCGAATCGTACTTCGCGTATCGCCATCGTCGTAGATCACGAATCCACGGGAATAACCGAGATGAGAGATGTCGCGTCGCAAGATGCGAACACACGCAGAGTGAAAGGTGCTGATCCAAAGATTTGCGGTCGACATGCCGAGGATCTTCTCGACTCGTTCGCGCATTTCACCCGCGGCTTTGTTGGTGAAGGTCACCGCGAGGATGTTTTCAGGTGGAATCCCGCACGCTCCAACGAGATAGGCAATGCGGTGGGTGAGCACACGCGTCTTGCCACTGCCGGCACCGGCCAGCACGAGAAGCGGCCCTTCCGTCGCCTCGACGGCGGCGCGCTGCTGCGGGTTCAACGATCTGAGCATCGACTCAGCCTGCAATTGGGCTGTCTCCCGGGGTGATGCGGAATGCAATCGGATGAAAGCAGGGCCGCAGGATAATTGACCACCGCGGCTGACTCAATGGGAGAGACGTGGACCGAAAAATGGGCCTGGCACGAACCCTGCGTAGTGGGAGGGGATGTCGCCGCCGCGCCTTTTCTCGCCGCCCGCGTACTGTCCGAACCCGCGTTGCGACTCTCG
>JAFDAW010000051.1 GCA_019313605.1 Deltaproteobacteria bacterium | reverse complement strand
TTTTTTTGTTTCGCTCCTGGCGGCGCGTTGGCCTTCGGCCAAAGCTTATGCGGCGTCGCAAAGTCCCATTCTGGAGTTCCGCTCCTGGCTGCGCGTTGGCCTTCGGCCAAAGCTATGCGGCGTCGCAAAGCCCCATTCTGGGGCTCCGCTCCTGGCTGCGTGCTGTTAGAAAAGATCGACGATCGTCTTGAAGGTGCTCGGGATCGCGTCGTAGGCCAGGACGAAGAACAGGAATGCGGGCACCGCGTAGCGAAGCAGATTTCGCCAGCTTCCGAACCAGGTAATGCCTGACGTACCTGCACTCACTTCTTCGATCGGACCGGCCATCACCCATCCCACGAAAATCGAAAGCACCAGGCCGCCTCCGAGAAGCAGAATGTTGTTGGCAATCTGATCGATGGCTCCAAGAATATCTGTACTCCACGCGGAGGGTGCGCCGAGAACCGTGATCACGATGCCCAGCAAGATGCCCGCCCGACGGCGCGGCCAGCCGAAATTGTCGATTGCGGAACTCACCACGACCTCCAGCAGTGAAATCGCGGATGTCAAAGCGCCAACAATGAGGGCTGCGAAAAAGAGAATGCCAACGCCGCGCCCCACAGCACCCATCTCGGCGAACGCCTTCGGGAGCGTGATGAAGAGCGCTCCGACCGTGCTCGCGCTGACATCGGCGGAGAGATCCAGCGCAAAGATCAACGGGAACACCACCAATCCGGCGACGAAGGCGATGGCGATGTCGGCCCCGGCGATGATCGCCGCCGCTCTCGGCAGGTTGGTATCGCGAGTGAGATAGCTCGCGAAGGTGAGCATCGCCCCCATACCGAGACTGAGGCTGAAGAACGCCTGACCGGTGGCGTCCTTGAGAACGTTGAGGGATAGCAGCTTCGAAAAATCGGGTGCGAGATAATACGCGTAGCCCGCACCGGCGCCGTCCATCGTCGCCGCATAGAGGGCGAGGCCCACGATGAGTGCGAAAAGCAGCGGCATCAGCACCATGGAGGTCCGCTCGATGCCGCGGCTTACGCCTCCGATGACAACGAAGATCGTGAGCGCCATGAACGCCACGTGAAACGCGAAGGCGTCTCCGCCCGAGGCCACCTCACCAAAACGCTCTGCGGCGTCGAAATCGAAGCCCGAGGTGATTGCAGTCAACCCGTAGCGAACCGCCCAACCCGCGATTACCGCGTAGTAGGAGAGGATCAGGAGGCCCGTGGCGACGAAGAGCAGCCCCAACGGTTTCCAGCGGCGGCCCCCGTAGTGGGCGAGTGCCTGAATCGGGCTCTTCTGCGATCCCCGGCCGAGAACGAGTTCGGCCAGCAGCACCGGAAGTCCAACGATCAGGGTGGCCGCCAGGTAGAGGATGACGAAGGCGGCGCCTCCATTCTCGGCGGCGAGGTAGGAGAAGCGCCACATGTTGCCGAGCCCGACCGCGGATCCGATCGCGGCCAGGATGAACCCGCGCCTGCTCGTCCACTGCTCTCTCGGAACGCCAGCCATCGATAGACCCCATCGCTGTTCGTTGCAGCTGAGTGCCCAGGGGGGGGAACTGCGATTCGCGGAGACGGCGCGTAAACCGCAGCATGGCGATCATACACGGGTGGATCGAGAATCGCCCGGTTGGCAAGGAGCGCGGCCCAGAATGGGCCGTGCACCGCCGCATAGCTTTGGCCGAAGGCCAACGCGCAGCTAGGAGCGCGGCCCAGAATGGGCCGTGCACCGCCGCATAGCTTTGGCCGAAGGCCAACGCGCAGCTAGGAGCGCGACCCCAGAATGGGGTTGCGCGACGCCGCGTAAGCTTTGGCCAAAGGCCAACGCGCAGCAAAGGCGACGGGCTCGATCCGCGATGTGCGCCAAAAGTGATACGATGCCGGACAGTCATTGCGAGGAATTTCATGAGCGCAATCATCAAGCGTCGCGCGAACGCAACTCCAACTCGAACCTGAACGAATCATGGCCCCCCGCACGCCTCGCTACCGACTCGACCCCGGTGTCCAACCCCGGCGGGTGCACGTCCACGTCGAAGTCGACCCGCAGCGGAGCAGCGCGTTTCGCGGCGAAGTCGCACTCGAGATCGAGCTCGACAAGAGCCACCGCTCCATCCGTCTTCACGCCGTCGATCTGAGGGTGTCGAGGCCGCGAATCGAAATCGCGGGCCAGGTCCGCCGCGGGCGCGTGAAGAAAATTCCCGCGACCGGGATGATCGCGGTCGAATTCGACAAACCCGTGCCCGCAGGTGCGGCCGTCTTGCGCCTCGGCTTCGCGGGAAAGCTGCGTAAGGACCTTTGCGGGCTCTACGGCGTCTCGGTGGGCGATCGCCGTTACGCGTTTACGCAGTTGGAAGCCGCGGACGCGCGCAAATTCTTTCCGTGTTTCGACGAGCCGGCACTGAAAGCGCGCTTCACCATCTCGGTCACGACCAGCGCTGCCAACAAGGTGATCTCCAACGGGCAGGTGCGCAGGACCGAGCGACGCGCGGACGGCCGCAAGACCGTTCATTTCGCGCAAACACCGCCGCTCTCGACCTACCTCATCGCCCTCGCCGTGGGGGATCTCCAGGCCTCGAAACCCGTTTCACTGGGCCCGACCCAGATTCGCATCTGGCACACACCCGGTAAGCGCGCGCAGACGTCCTTCGGATTGGAAGCCGCGCGCGAGTGTCTGCAGCGACTCGAACACTACTTCGGCCTCCCCTATCCCTATTCGAAGCTCGACCTCGTAGCGGTGCCCGACTTCGAATTTGGCGCAATGGAGAATGCCGGCGCGATCTTCTTTCGCGAAACCCTGCTGCTGATCGATGCCAGGAGCGCAACGCTGAACGAGAAGAAGAGGGCGGCCGAGGTCATCTGCCACGAACTCGCCCACATGTGGTACGGCGATCTCGTCACGATGGCGTGGTGGGATGATCTCTGGCTCAACGAAGCGTTCGCGACATGGATGGCGTTCGCGATCCTCGACGACTGGAAGCCAGAGTGGAAGATGTGGCTCGACTTCCAACACGGGACGGCCTCCGCACTCGAACTCGACGCGCTCCGGCACACACATCCGATCTACTGCCGTGTGCGCACGCCCGAAGAAGCAGACGAAAATTTCGATCGGATCACCTACGAAAAGGGAGCCGCCGTCGTCCGCATGATCGAGCGCTATCTCGGCGCTGCAACGTTCCGCCGAGGCGTTCGCGCCTACATCCGCAAGCACCGAGAAGGCAACACCGTCGCGGCCGATCTCTGGGACGCACTTTCCAATGCGTCGGGTGAAGAGGTGGGCCCCCTCGTTCGACCCTGGATCGAGCAGGAAGGCTATCCGGTCGTCGAGATCCGGCGCTCGAAGTCCGCAGGCCGCCCGGTCATCGAGTTTCACCAGCGGCGTTTCCTCGAGCAACCCGCGCGCAAACGCGCGGGATCCCAAAAACCGCCCACCCGCTGGCCGATCCCCTGGGTGGGTCGAATTGGTGGCGGGCGGGGCGGGCGAGGAAGACTCGAGCGGCGTCTGCTGAGTGGCGCGAGGGACCGCATCCCGTTGAAACACATTCCGCGTTTCATCTACGGAAATGCGGACGAGGGGGGATTCTTCCGCCCGTTGCACGATGCCGACGAGATCCGCCGACTGTCCAGATCACTTGGATCACTCAAGGCCGTCGAACGGATGGGGTTGATCGACCATCAATGGGCGCTGGTGCGAGCGGGGCAAGCGAGCGTCGGATCCATGCTCGACCTGGCCGGCAGCTTTGCGCGCGAATCCGACGCCGACGTGCTCGCGACGCTGCGCAAACCTCTGTCGTTCATCACGAACTCGCTGATTCCGGACGCGGCACCGGATTGCGGCGCTCCGATGCAGTCGTGGTTGCTCGACCACTTCGAAGGACCCTTCGCAGAACTGGGATGGAAGCCGGCCGCTCATGAACCCGACGAGGTTCGATTAACGCGCGCGGTCCTGCTGGGCATCGTCGGCGGCATCGCCAAGTCGCCCCACGCCCTCGAAATCTCGCATCGCCAATGCGATCGCTATCTCACCAACCGCCGCTCGGTCGATGCGAATCTCGCAGATGCAGTCGTCTCACTCGGCGCGCGGGGGGGAGACGCAGCCCTCCACCGCCGCTTCGTCGATGCCGCCATGACATCTGCAAGCGCACAGGAAAAGCGCCGCTTCTTGCTCGCGCTGGGAGATTTTCGCGACGAGAAACTGATCGACAGAACCCTGACCTTTGCGCTGACCGATGCGGTTGCGACCCAGGATGTGGCCTTCTTGTTCATGCGTCTCTTCGCAAACCCCACGGCGCGCGAACGCACCTGGGAATTCATCCAGCGCCGCTGGGATCGAATCCGGAAAAGGGTTCCCCCGCACATGTGTAGCTACCTGGTCGAAATGACACCCGCGCTGCTCACGAACGAGTACAAGCGCGAAGTCGCGAAATTCTTCCGCGCGAACCCGGTGCCCACCGGAGAGCGCGCGCTGCGCCAGACCCTCGAGCGCTTCGACTGGTACCGGGGCTTCCGAGACTCGGCGGCGAAGGATCTCGTCGAATGGATGGAGACTTGAGCGACTAGGAGCGCGACCCCAGAATGGGGTTGCGCGACGCCGCGTAAGCTTTGGCCGAAGGCCAACGCGCAGCTAACGGCGAAAGTCTTCAACTCCCCTTCGCGGCGTCACGCTCTTCGGGAATTACTTGGGGGGGTGTGCCCGGTAGTGCTGCTCGATGAAATCCATATAGTCGCGAAGGTGCAGGGGGCGCTCCTCGTGCCAGAAACGGCGCATCGAGACGCGCGAAATGTCGGCCAGATAAGACGACTCCCACGATTCCCAGAGATCCTCTTCGAGCATCGAATTCCGATAGCTGTAGAAGACACTCTCGAAATTACTGAACACCCGCTCCGCGTAGGCTTCGAATCGGATGAGTTCTTCTTCCGTCAGGTCGTCGTAGCCCTCTTCGGCCTTGAGGACGATCCGGCCAATGTCCGCGTTGTCGCTCACGCTCTCTGCGATTCGCAAAGTGGACTCGACCATGTCCTGATGCATGCTCGATCGCACGGCCCGCGTGTTGTGCCGAATCTGGATTGCGAGATAGACCAGGGTGACCACGACCGCGAGCCCAGAAATGAACTCGCCCAGACTTCCCAAATCGTTCAGCGTCACGCTCGAACCCTCTCTTCTGATTTCCCGGTCGCCGCGTCTCTGATTCGACAGATCGCATCCGACCCCGTCCGACCGGGCCGCGATCTCCAGAGAAGGACGAGCGGATCCCCTATCCTGCGTCAGTGTCGCGCCATAGGTGACGCGTGCGCAAGAGGGGCGGCTTCGAATGTCGAACATCGATGAATTACGCCAGATCCTGAATCGAATCGACGGCCGGAGCTACAACGCCTATCACGAGATCCGGGGCGAGTTTGCGCTGGACGCATTCACGCTTTTCGTCGACCACGTGCAGGGAGACCCGTTTGCAACACCCTCCAAGCTCCGATTGAGAGTCGACCAGAGCCTGGCGCAGCTGCCCGAAGAACTCTTCGACAACCCCGTGAGGCGCCTGGCATTCGAAGACTTCCTGGCTCGGCGGGTCCACCGCGCGGCTCGCGACGACGCGAACTCTGGCGGCGAGCGAAAAGGCAGCGGCAAGAGCGGTGTGGTGCTCGTGGACGCGGGCGGCCAGGAGGTGCTGAAGAGAACTGCGACCCTCTTGACCCCAGAGTGGGTCGAGGTCCGCCTGGAAGTCGGACTTCCCGCAAACGGTCGCCGGATCCTCGGGCGCGAGGCAGAGAGGCTGCTCTGCGACCGGCTCTTTGCGATCGCAAAGGCCTCACTCGTGCGGCCACCCGCCGATGAGGCCCGCCATTTTGTCGACTGCATCGAAAATCAAGAGGCGATACGCGACCAGCTCTCCCCACTGGGCCTGATCGCATTCGTCGGCGACGGCTCCCGCCTGCCCCGGGAGAGCGGCGCGAGCGATCGCCCGCTTGCGGTGGAGAATGTCGTCGCGTTCGAGGCTCCAGAGTCGCTCCGGATCGGAATCGACCTACTCCACCCGGTCGAAATCGGCGGCTCGGTCTGCAGCTCGATCGAGGGGCTCGGAATTCGCGAGGGTGTCACGCTGATCGTGGGAGGCGGCTACCACGGAAAGTCGACCCTGCTCGACGCGATCGAGCGCGGGGTGTATCCGCATATCCCAGGCGATGGACGAGAGTGGGTGATCAGCGATCACAGCCTCGTCAAGATTCGCGCAGAAGACGGCCGGCGGGTGGAAAAAGTCGATATCGACGCATTCATTCGCAATCTCCCGCAAGGCCGCAGCACGACGGCGTTCGAAAGTGACGATGCCAGTGGATCGACGAGTCAGGCGGCGAGCCTCGTGGAGGCGCTCGAGGCCGGAGCGTCGGGCTTGCTGCTCGACGAAGACACATCGGCGACCAATTTCATGGTGCGCGACGCCCGCATGCAGGCGCTGATCCAGAAACAGCACGAGCCGATCACACCGTTCGTGGAGCGCGTCCGCGAACTGCACGAAGCACTTTCGGTGTCGACCGTGCTGGTCATGGGCGGATGCGGAGACTACTTCGACACCGCCGATACGGTGATTGCGTTACGGGATTTTCTCCCGCTCGACGTCACCGAAGAAGCGAGATCCATTGCCACAAATGCCAGCTCGTCACGCCAGACTGAAGCCGTCAATCCCGTGGGTGAGGTCGCGCAGCGAATTCCGCTGGCGAGCAGCCTCGATGCTTCGCGGGGCCGCAAGCGGGTTTCGATCCGAGCGCGCTCGCTCGATCAGATCGAATTTGGCCGCGAGGAAATCGATCTGCGCGGAGTCGAGCAACTCGTGGACAGAAGCCAGACCCGAGCCATCGCAGCCGCCATCTACTTCGCAGCAGAGCGCTTGATGGACGGCGAGCGCACGCTTCGAGACGTACTCGATCAGCTCGACGAACTCTTCGAAGAGCGGGGCCTCGATGAACTCGACCCCTTCTACCGCGCGGGCCACCACCCGGGAAACTACGCGCGACCCCGGCGCTTCGAACTGGCTGCAGCGATCAACCGACTGCGCAGCCTGCAGATGCGCCAATCCGAAAAACGCAATTCCTGACGCGGACCTACACGCCAGGGGTGCGGCCCGGAATGGGCCGCGCACCGCCGCATAGCTTTGGCCGAAGGCCAATGCGCAAGCAGGCCACGCGCTAGCCAGGCCCCGGATCAGCGAAACCGGCCCTCTTTCGAAAATAATCGCTCCCCGAAACGAACCGATTGGCAGGTCGCGCGTACAACTGGGTAGAGGGTGAGAAGGCCAAACGGCTAAACGGGCGCCTGGAAGCCAGACACCACGGAGGAGGAAACGAGATGACGGCCAAGACGTGTCCCTGGTGCGCGGAAGAGATCGCCATGCAGTCCATCCGCTGCCGCTACTGCGGAAGCCGCGTTTCGGGAGGGCTGCGAAACCCCGGCGAATGGCACCGGGACTATCCGGGCCGACGCATCGCGGGTGTCTGCGCGGCCATCGCTCACCAGCTGCGTTTTTCGGTCTCCGCCGTACGGGTGGGCTTCGTGCTGCTGGCGCTCTTTCACGGGATCGGTTTTGCGCTCTACGCTGTTCTATGGTTCGTGCTACCCGATCAACCGGCCGGACGAAACGGACTCGATCGGCTGATGAGTGCGTTTCGCGCCCTTTTCGATGAACCCGAAACGGTGGCGTCGCCCCGCAGCACGGGGTCCGACACAGAGGACGCCTCCGCAGGAGAGCCAGCCAGCGGATGCGCTCCGACGAGGACCTGATGGCGGCGGTCGCGAGCGGTGATGAAGCCGCTCTCGCAGCGCTGATCGATCGCTACGCGGCTAGCGTGCACGCCTATCTGCTTCGTCACAGCGGAAACCGCGAAGACGCCGACGACCTGCTCCAGGAAACCTGGGTGCGGGTTGCCCGCTCGGCGAAGAGCTTCGACACCGCGAGGCGGTTTCGAAGTTGGATCTACGGGATTGCGACCAATCTCGCGCGGGATCTGTTTCGCCGCCGGATGACGAAAGAGCGCGCTTTGCGCACACTTGCGATGGATCCTCCCGCGGCGCCCGGTGCGGATCCGGTGGATCGCCGCGAATTGCGCGAGCGCATCGCCAGACTTCCCGAGAACATGCGGGCGGTGCTGCTGCTGCGTTACTTCGAGGGCATGAACGAGGCGGAGATGGCCGATGCCCTCGAGATCCCTCGAGGGACGGTCAAGAGCCGCCTGCATGCGGCGCTGCGCGAATTGCGCGGTGGATACGGAGTTTCGAAGTGAACTGCGAAGCGAGACAGGAACAACTCGAGCAGACCACCTTCGAGGGCGGAATCGAAACGCTCGCCGCAGACCAGCGCGAGCACCTCGACACCTGCGAAGATTGTTCCTCACACTTCGCGCTGATCCGGCAGCTGATCGATGACGCGCGCGACGAACACCCCGAGGCACTCTCTCCACAGCTCCGGGCGTCGGTCCACGAGCGAGCCACGCGCGCGCTGCGGGCCACCCGTTCGAACCCGATCTTCCGCTGGGATATCGCCGCGCCACTCGCCGTCGCACTGCTGGCCCTGCCGATCGCGATCGGACAGGGTTGGCTGTGGACCCACGGACTTTCCTACCTGCTTGAACCCTGGCTGCCGACCTCGGTTCTCACCGGATTGACGATCTTCTACGCCGCGTCGGCGGCGCTGACATTGGGCGGGCTCTACGGGTTGCTCCCGTTCGCCGTCGCCTACGCAAACCGCAACCGACTGGAGGCTCCATGAGCGAAACGAAGCAATGCCCCTGGTGCGCGGAATCGATCCGCGCGGAAGCCATCAAATGCCGCTACTGCAGCAGCATGGTGGATCCCGGCGCGCGCCTGCGCGGCCTCACCGAGCAGTGGATTCGGCCCATTCAAGGCAGGTCCCTGGCCGGCGTCTGCATGGGGCTCGCCGAACAATTCGGAGTGTCGGTCACGATCCTGAGGCTCGCCTTCGTGCTCGGGGTCGTTTTTTCCGTAGGCACGTTCCTGATCGTCTACGTCATTCTCTGGATCATCATGCCCTCCGAATCCGAACTTCGGACGGACGTGATCAACCGCACGTAGAAACGCCCTACTCGAGCACGGGGGGACTGGCGGCCCCCATCGACTCCCTCAACGCCCGCGCCTTCTCGGCAGATTCGCGTCCGCGCGGCGTCAACCTTCCGTAGAGTTGGCTCGATAGATCAAAAAGGCGAATTGCCTCGACCCGCTGCCCATCCTCGAGCATCAACGACGCCACCAACCACGCCGCATCCGCGAGATGCGTGTCCAGATAGGTGGCTTTGTGGACGCGAAACGCCGCTTGATCCGACGAGGTGTCTTTCGATCGCATCGCCTCATTGATTTCAGTTTCGCGGAGGCTGAGGTTTACGCTCAATGCAGCGCGGTAGGCGGCCACCGTCACGCCGAGATCGATCTCGGGAAGCACGTTCTCCTCGATACCACCGGGCCCGAACTCACGGCGTCGCAGCGAGCGAACGATCCTGATGTTGGGCGCGTCGAGGGCGAGCGAATCCCCCGTCGGATTCATCAGGGTATCGACGCCCTCGAGCACGTGAATGGCACCGTAGAGGTGCAAAATCTCGTGCGCGAGTATCCGGCTCCGAATCGCGCCGGGTGCGACGCGAACCGCCAGGCTTCGCCCGATGAACTCCGCAACACCCTTCTTGTAAACCGCGTCATCACCCGGAACGTCACGCCCCGTCATCACCGCAAAGATCCCCTCGGCCGACGGGCGCGTTGCTGCCAGGAATGCCTCGTGAATCGAATCGAGGTCGTTCGGCGTGTCACTCGTGTCGAACGGAAGGATTGCGATCGGTACGAAGCGCGTCTCGAGGGCCGAGTCCAACATTGCGGAGGCGGAGAGCCACAAGTTCCGCATCTGGAATTGCCAGTCGGGTTGCATCCGAATCAACTCGTCGACGTATAGATGGACGGGAACAATGCGCTGCCCCGTCCATTCATCGCTGAGGACATAGAGCTGTCGGATCGCGCCCAGGGAAGCGGCCGGATCGAGGTCGGCGAGCCAAACAGCTCGCTCGAGAAAACCGATGGCTCGATCGGTGTCTCCACGCTCCGCCAGCACCCCGGCGGCAGCGACGAGCGCTTTCGGGTCGTAGGGGTGTTGCAGCGCTCGAAAGACGAGATCGTCGGGTGTCGCAATCCGGCTCGTGGGGGCGGGACCGGTGATCTCCGCAAGTCGCGCGTGCGCCCGAGAGTGAGAGCTGTCGAGCTCGATGACCTGGGCGAGGTACTCGTATTCCGCTTCTCCATCTCCAGCGCGCCGCTCCACTTCGGCAAGGCGGAGCAGCTCTGTCACGGCGCTCGAATCGGTCGGAACTTCTGGTTCCAACACCGCGCTTTCCGAAGGCGCGATCGGGGAATTTGCAGGAACCGAAGGTTCCACCGATACCGGAGGCACCGGTTTCCCCGCGCACGCCCACACCATTGCAGCGCAGAGCAAAGTGAGAATGCGAAAACCGACTACGGGCGGGGAAATTTTGGATACCCCCTCGGCTCGAGTGAACACCCCCATCCAATCGGTGCGAAGCCCCTGCGCCTCAAGGCTAAACGCCACCGAAAGGGCCGATGGCGACGGTTCGGGACAATCGCGGAGGGCGGATGGGCACCGGCCGGTGGCAACCTCAGCCCGGGGAGGGCGCGAGGATGGCGAGCACGATCAGACGCTCTTCGGCGTCGTTGCGAATCCCGTGGGCAATCCCCTCGGGCGCGATCAGCATCTGGCCCGCCTCCATCGGAATCTCGCGCCCCTCGAGCAGGAAGCGGCCCTTTCCCGAGAGCACGTGATACACCTTGTCCATGCCCGTGTGGGCGTGGAGCGAGTGCTCCTGGCCGGGCTCGAAGGAATTGAGTCCGACCAGGATCCGATCAGACTGAAAGAGGGTCGCCTTGCCCATCTTGTCGGCTGCGAAAACGGCGTGTTCTTCGGGGCGAATCGCTTCCAGATCTTCCACCAATCTCTCCAGACTCAATGATCGTGAGCCGAATGATAACCTGCGACCTGAGCGGCCGCTGGAATTGATTTGCGCCGGTCCGTTGGGCAGCTGGCGCCCGTTCATTAGAATCGCAACCGAGGTTGTCACCCTTGTCTGAAGACACAGTGAGAAATTCGACGCCGAACGGTGAACCGGGTGCTGGAGAGATCCAGCGCAACAGACGTCCGGCGCTGATCCGCCTGCTTCGGCCCCACCAGTGGTCGAAGAATCTGCTCGTCTTCGCGGCGGCCATCTTCGCCAATGAACTCTTCATCCCATGGTCGGCGAGCCTCGCCGCGCTCGCATTCGTCGCCTTCTGCCTGGCGTCGTCCGCGGTGTACATCGTCAACGACATCATGGATGCAGAAGTCGACCGCCATCACCCCGTGAAGCGCTCGAGACCCATTGCTGCAGGAGAGATCGGAGTCAGATCTGCTATCTGGCTCGCTGCCGCACTCACACTCGCCGCGCTAGGGCTCGCGCTAACGATCAACGGACCGTTCACGATCACGATCGCGGTCTACATCGCGCTCGTCCTCTTCTATTCGATCATCGGCAAGCACATCGTCATATTCGACACGATGTTGGTCGCGGTCGGTTTCGTGCTCCGAGCGGTTGGAGGCGCGCTGGCGATCCAGGTTCCGTCGTCGGATTGGTTCGTCCTATGCACATTCTTCGCGGCGCTCTTCCTGGCGCTCTCCAAACGTCGGGCGGAGATGATCTCGCAAGATGGCGGCTCTGCGGGGCATCGCGCCGTGATCGGCGAGTACAGCGAGTCGGGGCTCGCCACCTACACGGCTACCGCAATTGCTGCCACGGTGATCACCTACTCGCTCTACGCGATCGATTCCGCCCCACTCTTCCCGCTGCTTCCGCTGACGGTGCCCTTTGTGCTGTTCGCGGTGTTCCGCTACCACCATCTCGTAGAGACGGCGGGATTCGGAGAGCGACCCGAGGAAGTTTTCCTGCACGATCGGACCTTCCAGATCTGCGTTCTCGCGTTTCTCGCGCTGTCGATGACGGCCATCTATTTGGAGCTCTGAAATCATGCCGCGATCACTCGCAGATTTCGTTCGCGAAGCCCTCGAGGTAGTCGAGGAGATCTCACCCGAGGGCGCCACACAGATTCTCGAAAAACCGGACCGCGCGGACTGGAATTTCATCGACGTGAGGGAGCCCGACGAGTTTGCGGCTGGACACATTCCGGGCGCTCGAAATTACCCGCGCGGTTTTCTCGAAGTGCGCGCCGACCTCGAGCACCCCAAACGCGACCCGTGGCTCGAAGATCGGGGGCGCAAGATGATCCTCTACTGCGGCGGCGGCCACCGAAGCGCGCTCGCGGGAAAATCGCTGCAGGAGATGGGATTCCTGCGGATTCTGTCGCTCGCGAAAGGATGGACGGGTTGGATCGAACGAGACCTACCCGTCGAGCGCTGACGAGACTTCTGTTCCCCTAATTCGAAGCGGTTTCTTGCCTAGCAAGCCCGGGTCTGGCGCATGTCGCTCCGTAAATGGCTCGCCCGCAAGTGGGGCCGGGGTTTGACTACTTGGCAGCATGGAAGTTGGGCTTTGGGCCTGCGGGATTCGAGGCGGGCTGCGCTTTATTTCACTGCGCGACATGCGCCGGACCCGGGCTTGGGTGTGTAGTTGGCGGGAATTTGGTTGGGCGGACGGCTTGGCCGCGAAGTTT
>JAFDAW010000050.1 GCA_019313605.1 Deltaproteobacteria bacterium | reverse complement strand
AGCGCAAACCCTGGGACCAGTAGGGCTCGAAAACGGACTTCGAGTAGAAGGCGGTCGGTAGCAGCTCGCCGTAGTAGTAGAGCTTCCAGGGCAGCAGCACCGCGAGCGTGATGGTCACCGGAGTCAGTAGGGTGGCCGCCCGGGGCAGCGAACCGCCGGCACGGAGCCAACACGCAGCAGCGCCTGCCCCCGCGAAAAGCAGGCCGTCGGGACGCGTCAGGGTGAGGAGCGCGAACGCGATGCCAGCCGGCAGCGCTCGCCCCCGCACGGCGAGCAGACAGCCGAGTGTCGCGAGCCAGGCGAACAGCATGGTCTCGAGGCCGCCGGTGGCCCACTCGTGGAAGTCGGCGGAGACCAGCACCACGGCCGCGGCGACGGGAACGAACGGCATCCCCCGCTCGCGCCGACGCCACGCCGCGAAGGCCAACGTGCGTGCCAGACCCACGTAGCAGACGATTCCCAGCAGCATCGAGGTGAACTCGGCGGACACGCCCAGCGCCATCCCCGCCGCGATTCCAAGTGTCCACAGCAGGTTGGTGTAGCCCTCGACGTACTCACCCTCGTTGTAGACGAGGCCGATCCCTTTTACGAGGTGGTCTGCGTAGCGGAACGAGACGAACGCGTCGTCACATAACCACGCGAGGGCCGCGGCGCGGACGACTCCCACCACCACGAGGAGTGCGAGCACGATGATGACCGCTCGCTCCGCGCGGATGTGTCGGGTGGGCAGAGCGGCGTTGGCCATCGCGGCTACCGTAGCTCGTAGCGTTCGAGGCGAAAATTATGTCTGTATGATGCTTGCGCACCCGACTCGGCTGCCATGCTCACGCGCACCTCCCCGGATTTTCCTCGCCCAATGAAGCCCCGTCGACAAAAAACATCCTTCGGTTAAAACGGTCAACGCAATACCTTTGTTGAGTTTCTCTGCCGGGGAAATGAAATTCAAGGCCTCGCGAGAATGCTGGTTCAGTCGAATAGTGATCCTGTTGAGGCCCGCTTGCGAGTGGTCGGGCGCCCCGCGAATCTGCAATAGCCCAAGTGAATTTCGGTTCCTTTCAGCTGCGTTTGGCTTCGCCCCTCATTGGTCACGACTGGATCGGTTGGCTGGCTCTCCGCTCAACGCGGGGCCTTTCTCCACTCTTCAGCGCCGCCACTTGACTGGCTGCGTCATATCGGTCCTCGCCAAAATGCAGATTATTATTTCTATCTACGGATGCTGGTTGGCATGTGCCATCGAATCTTTCTTGTTGTCGAAGCGAGTGAAAAGCGAAGATTAGGGCTCGAGGGCGACGAGGGTGTATTCGGGTACGGCCTGGGAGACGAGGGGGATGAGCCGGCGAATACGCCGTGCGATCGGCGGCCTGGGTGGCGCTCCCAACGGGAATCGAACCCGTGTTTGAGCCTTGAGAGGGCCCCGTCCTAGACCGCTAGACGATGGGAGCCAATGCCCGTAGAGGCGGCGCAACGTAGCCGTGGACCCGCCGCGCTGTCAACCAAGCCGGAGTTCGAGCGCGGGCCAGGGTGACCATTTTCGTCGCTCCTGCCGCCGCAAAGCGTCACTGGGAGGCCGCTCGCGGCGCTCCTGAGGCCTGGGGGGGCTCGGTGCATTCTCGCAAAAGTCGGTCCGTAATCCTCAGGTTCGAAGCGCTGCTTGCCGATCCACCCGTACGCAGCACTCGGTTTGGCATGCGCATTGCGATGAACGCCGGATCGAACGGTTCGAGTGCTCATCAAGCTCTCCGGGTGTGCCGGGGGCGGAACCGCAGCGGGCAGAGAGTTCCGCCCGGAGCG
The DNA here is from genome assembly GCA_019313605.1 of Deltaproteobacteria bacterium. Taxonomy (GTDB): domain Bacteria; phylum Myxococcota_A; class UBA9160; order UBA9160; family SMWR01; genus JACZVU01. The sequence goes on along the minus strand of JAFDAW010000050.1, from coordinate 14,779 downwards.
ACACTCGAGAACAATGGGAGCTACCTAAAGATGAAGAAATTTCACAACCGCAAGGGTGGGTTTACACTCATCGAGCTCATGATCGTTGTTGCCATCATCGGCATCCTGGCAGCGATCGCGATTCCGAACTTCCTGCGATTCCAGCTCAAGGCGAAGTCGAGCGAAGGCAAGACGAATCTCGCCGCGATCCGGACCGCTGAGGAGTCCTATTACTCAGAATTCGGCGTCTATGTGTCGTCGAGCGCGTCACCGGCAACCATCGATAGCAACGTCAAGAAGGCATTCGTCAACGTCGATGGCGCCAACGCTGGCTTCGATCGCTTGGGCTGGGCGCCCGAGGGCTACGTGTTCTTCAACTACATGGTCACGACGGGCAACAGTGGTTCGCGGTTCACGGCGACCGCACAGGCCGACATCGACAACGATGGCACGGGCCAGACCTGGGGCTATAAGAAGGGTACCGTTGCCGGCGGCGACCATGGCAATAGTTTGACGAACTGCGTCGTTGCCAACCTGACTCCGGAGACGGTGGGTGCCTGCGCGAGCTCTTACGGCCAGAGCGTATTCTAGGACTGTTCGAGTCTGAATCGAGGAGGGCCGGCTCCGTCCGGCCCTCCTCGAATCCTTTCAACCATCGCGGGGAGTCGGCATGAGGATGCGATCAAAATCTGAAGCGGGATTTACGCTGGTCGAGCTCATGATCGTGGTCGGTATCATCGGACTCCTCTCCGCAATTGCAATCCCGAATTTCCTCTCCTACCAGGCTCGATCGCGACGCAGTGAGGCCTACGTAAATCTCGCCGCCGTTGCGCGCCTTCAGAGCGCCTATCACGCTGAGCGCGGTGAGTTCTTCGAGGCTGGCTCCTGGCCCAACTGGGTCGGCCTCTATGGTGGCGATCTGAGTACCCGGAAGATGGATTGGGACGCCGATTCAGAAGCCGCCTTTGCGGATCTCGGGTGGCGACCCGAAGGCCGGGTCTTCTACGCCTACGACGCCAACACCGGCGCCACACCCTGCACGTGCATCAACTGCTTTACAGTGACGGCCATCGGAGATGTCGACGACGACGATCTGGAATCTGCCGTCATGTACGTTCATCCCGAGACGACTCCCGACGGCGCGGTGACCGGTGAGTGCCCATCGGGCATGCTCGGATTTGGTACACCGGTCGACCGTGAAACCGGCCAGCCGATCTACAACGCGGTGGCCGTCCAGAGGTCGCTCGATCAATACTGAACGCCCGCCTAGCGGGCGCTGATTGAATGGCTCTAGGGAGGTAGGGCATTGCATTCGGCGTGTTGGCAAAAACGCGGCTGGTTGCGCGTTGGACTTCTCCTGGCAGCCATCGCAACGACGGGTTTCGCTCACTCTCGCTTCGAAACCAGATCACGCGTAGAACTGGGGCAATTGCAGGTGCCCAGCCCCGACTATGTGAAGCTGTGGTCGCTGGGTTTCGACGCCGCCATCGCCGACTATTACTGGCTGCGCGCCATTGGAGTCGTCGGTGCGGAGGAGGGCGCGGTCGAGGAACAGGGCGAAGTGCTCGCAGATTTGATCGACCTCGTGACGACGGTTGATCCCTGGGTCGGCCACCCCTACCGCTTTGCGGCTGTCTGGCTCACCCGCGATCGCGAAATGGTCGAGCGCGGAAATCGACTGCTCGAGCGAGCCATTAGCTACCACCCGCTCGATTGGCGCAACCGCTATCACCTCGGATTCAACTACTTCTACTACCTCGACGAACAAATGCGCGCCGCAGATTTGTTGGAAGGGGCCATTGGCCTCGAGGGTGCGCCGGGTTATCTGGCTCCGTTGGTGGCTCGATTGAGGAGCAAACGGGGCGGGCTGCAGGTGGCCGCCGCTTTTCTCGTGCAAATGATCGAGTCGACCGAAGACAGTTACAAGAAAGCCGAATATCTGAAGGCGGTGGACGAAATCCAGATCGAGGAGAGGGCGCGATTTCTCGATGATGCTCGTGTGGAATACTGGCGGCGCAATGGCGGCGACATCGAACAGGTCAGCGATCTGCTCGCCGGGCCCAAACCGGTCTTGCAACGCTTGCCGCGCGCTCAGTTGCACCTCGATGGATTCGAGTGGATCCTCGATCCAGAAAGCGGTCAGATCGTCTCGTCTTACTATGGCAGTCGCTATCAGCTGCACGAGTCGCAGGCCGACCGCAGCCGTAAGCAGGAATGGCGCGAGTTGGGCGAAGGTGCCGAAGCGGAGGGTGCGTGAGCGATCGGGCTGAAATCGTTCGGGTCGACGACCTCGTCAAGGACGTGCGGCCGGGTTTCGGGCTGCGCAAGAAGCGCATTCTCGAGGGCATTTCCTTTCGGGTCCGCGAGCGCGAGATCTTCGGCTTCATCGGACCCAATGGCGCGGGCAAGACCACGACCCTGAAGGTCCTGATGGGTTTGATCCGAGCCACGTCTGGCCAGGCCTCGATCCTCGGTCACGACGTCAGCGAGATCACCTTTCGGCGCCAGATCGGATTTCTCCCCGAGCAGCCGTACTTCTACGATTATCTGACTGGGCGCGAGATTCTCCGCTTCTACGCGAAGCTCTCGGGCGTTTCTCAGGAGAGCCGGGAGCGGCGAGTGGCTGAGCTGCTGGAACTGGTGGGTCTCACCGCGGCCAGCAACACGCGTCTGCGCAGCTACTCGAAAGGCATGTTGCAGCGCATCGGGGTCGCGCAGGCTCTGGTTCACGACCCCCAGGTCGTCTTTCTGGACGAACCCATGAGCGGGCTCGACCCGGTCGGCCGCAAGGAGGTGCGGGACATCATCCTGCGCCTGCGCGACGAGGGAAAGACGATCTTCATGAATACCCACATTCTTTCGGATGTGGAGATGGTATGCGATCGCGTGGCCATCATCGTAAGCGGCAGAATCCGCTACGAGGGTGCGATCGACGAATTTCTCGATGCTGGGGAGCCCGAGGCAGACCTGGTGTTCGCCAACCTGCCGGCGGAAACCGCTGCCCAACTGGAAGAGTCCTTCGCCGCGCGGCTGCGCGGGCACGGCGATCGCATCGAGCTTCGGATCGCCGAGAAGGATTCCAGCGCGGTGTTGCGTCTAGCGCTCGATGCGGGTGCCGTTGTGATTTCAGCGACGCCCCATCGCGTGTCACTGGAGTCGATCTTCCTGTCCACTGTCAACGAAGCGGATGCCGAGGGAGACCCCCAGTGATCGGTCGCATCTGGGCCATGGCGATCAATACAGCGCGAGAGGCGATTCGCAACAAGTTGCTCTACACGCTCTTGTTTTTCGCACTGGCAATGATGCTCTTCGGCACCATCCTGTCGGCGCTTTCGTATGTAGACCGGGAGCGGATGGTGCAGGACTTTGCGTTTGCATCGATTCGATTGTTCTCCGTGGCGATTGCCGTATTCGTCGGTGTTGGGTTGATCCACAAAGAGGTCGAGCGGAGAACTGTCTACACGATCTTGTCGAAGCCGCTTTCGCGGGCGGAGTTCCTGATCGGGAAATACACGGGGCTGGTCCTGATCATCTGGCTTCAGGTCGTGATCATGGCGCTCTTCTTTTCAGGAGTGTCGCTGTTGCTGGGTGCGCCGCTTGGCTTCACCCATCTCGCGGCTCTCATCCTGACCGCGGTCGAACTGGCGCTTGTCGTGGCACTCGCAACGCTGTTTTCGTCGTTTACGACGCCGCTGCTCGCCTCGTTCTTCTCGTGCGGTATCTGGCTTGCCGGACATCTGACGCGAGATCTCCGCGACCATGGCGCAAGTTCGGCGAGTGCACTCGTGCGCGAGGGGACGGCCTGGATGCACCGCATCCTGCCGGACCTCGAGAGCTTCAACCTCTCCATCGAGGCGGCCCACCAGCTTCCCGTCGCCGCCTCGGACATCTGGTTTCCCGCGCTCTACGGTGCCGGTTACGTGGCAGTCATCCTCGCGTTCGCGGTGATGATCTTCGAGCGGCGGGATTTTCGATAGCGCCGCTCTAGCCCGCATGATTGATGAAACCCTCTGCCGCGGACGCAGATCGCACCGGATCTTCGCGCCTCCTCCCTCCGGCCGCCTCGACGGGCTTCAGGTACGCCTTCGGCGACCTCCAGTCCGGGGGCCGCGAATCTCCGGCACGCTCTGCGCCCTCGTGACGAGGGATCATGAATCATGAGGGCTAGACTATCGAGATGAGTGAGTTCAACGCGCTCCCGCCCGCGTTCATCACAATCGTTGCACTCGGGTTTGGGCTCGCGATCGGATCTTTTCTCAACGTCGTCGTCTATCGGCTTCCGCGAGGTGAGTCACTCGTCCGCCCGGGGTCTCGCTGCCCCGGCTGCCGAGTTGCGCTGTCCGCACGGGACAACGTGCCCGTACTCTCCTACCTCTGCTTGCGCGGGCGTTGCCGTCGCTGCGGGTCGAAGATTTCGCCTCGTTACCCGATCGTCGAACTCTTTACCGGGTTGATCTTCGCCGCGATCGCGTGGCAGCACGGAGCGGTGCCGATGACACCCGTCTGGTGCGTCTTTGCGGCCGCGCTGATCGCGGCGTCGGTGATCGACATCGACCATCGGATCATTCCCGACGAGATTTCCGTCGGCGGACTCGTCGTCGCGCTGGTCGCAGTGCCCGCCGTCGAATCGCTCTCAGGCACGCCATTCGTCAGCGCGCTGCTTCGTTCCAGCCTCGGAGCCCTGGTGGGGGGTGGCGTACTCTGGTTCGTCGGGTTCACCCATGCGCGCTTGTCCTGCGCGATGGGTCGCCGTTTCGAACACTGGCCCGGACCGGGCGAAGAAATCCCCAAGCCTTCGAGTCTGGACTATTGGGTCTGGTTTCCTGGGGTGGGCTTTGGAGACGTCAAGCTGCTAGCGATGATCGGTGCGGTGCTCGGGCCCATCGGTGTGGTCGAAACCATCCTGGTGGCCTCGCTGATGGGACTGGTGCTCGGCGTGGGCTGGGCATTGGCGACCCGCAAATGGAACGCGCCCTTCGGCTTCGGGCCCGCGATCGCGGCGGGTGCGCTGCTGGTGGTGTTGCTGCCCGAGCGGCTCTTCTTCCCGTTTTGACCTCGTGGATCGGCGGGGCGTCGGAGCGGATCCCCAGCAGGTCCACGGCCCCCCGCAATCGCGCTGGTCCGTGAAACCGAGGTCGGATTCATTCGCAGCAGCGCTGGCCATGGGGTGGGCCCCCGGACCGCTTGCGCTCGATTACTGGAGATTCGAACGAACACGAGCCAGCACCTGGCGAGCAGGCTCGTGGTCCGGTTCCTGCGCCACGATTTCTTCGAGCAGCGAAAGGGCTTCATCGGTTTGCCCGACTCGTTCGAGCGCGCTGGCGAGGTTGATGCGATTCATTGAGTCACGCGGGCTCAGTTCGATTGCTCGGCGGTAATGAGGGATCGCAGACTCGGGTCGACCCGTGACCAACAGCACGCCCGCCAGATTGGACTGAACCTCGGGGATGTTGGGAGTCAAGCGCAGGGCAACCCGAAAGTAGCGCTCGGCGAGGTCCCACTCTCGAAGCTGCGTATGAGCGACTGCTCGTTGGAAATTCGCAAGCGGATAGGCGGGATCGACCGCCAGCGTTCGCTCGAAAAAGGGTATTGCTACTTCGGGCCGGCCAGCGCTCTGGTGGGCGACTCCCAGCGTCAGATTCACGATTCGATCCGATGGATAGTGCGCGTACGCCTGCTCGAATAGTGTGACGGAATCCCGCCACTGGCTAGTTTGGACGGTGGCGGTTGCCGCGTAGGCGACGAGGACCGACGCGACGAGTGCAGTCGCTCCTCGCGGGATCAGTGGGAAATTGACCTGGGCGGTTTGGATCCAAGAGGCCAGACCCCAAACCACGGCGACAAAGATGCCGATAATAGGCAGATACATATAACGCTCGGCGAAGGCTGCATCTCCCACCTGAACGATCCCGATGACTGGGACCAGCATGCCTAGGAACCAGAGCCATCCCACTGCGAGATACGGAGCGCGCCTTCGCACGACGAATGCTGCGCAGCTGATCGCGAGCAGCACGCTCGCGGCTGTTACGACGACTGCGTAGGACAGCGGACTTCCGCCGCCGTACGCCAAGAAGGGGTGCGGATGGTGCACGCTGAGTCCGCTGGGCCAAAACGTTTTCGCCGCATACCACCCGTAAGAATGAATGGCGTTGGTGATTCGGTGCGAGAGTTCAAGCGCCGCTGAGGACGAGAGCATCCCCTTCTGTACTTTGATCGTAAGCCAGCACGCCACGGTGACGATCGCGAAGAACGGAAGCTTCTCGGCCACGAGGCGACCGACAGCGCGCCGATCCTGCCATCCGGGCCAATCGAATCCTTCGCTCGACGAACTCCGATTGTCGTTGGAAGGCGGATTCGCATTCAGGCGGCGAAGCGGCCAGATGTCGAGCAGCAGGAAGAGAAATGGAAAGGCGACTACGGCAGCCTTGGCCGACAGAGCGAGACACAACGAAACGGCCGCCATGGCATACCGCACGGCGCCCCCCTTGCGCGCGTAGAGCGAATAGCTCCACAGTGACAGAAGACCGAATAACCCGCACAGGAGCCCCTTGCGCTCGGAGACCCAAGCCACGCTCTCCACGTGGAGTGGGTGAACGGCAAACAGGGCTGCAACGATGAAGCTTCGAGTCCGGCTGCCTGTCGCAGAGAAGAGGAACGCGTACAAAACGAGTGAATTGAGGGCGTGCAGCAATAGATTCGTCGCGTGGAACCCGCCGGGATTCAGGCCGTAGAGATCCACGTCAATCAGAAATGAAATCCAGGTGAGTGGATGCCAGTTGGACATCTCTCCGGTCGTCAGGGCCCAACGCAGATTGTCGAGTGTTAGGCCCGCCGGGATTCTCGGGTTCTCGAGCAGGTAGGCGTCGTCGTCGTAGAGAACAAAGTTGAATTCGAGCGCCTGGCCGTAGATTCCCACACATAGGATCACGAGAATCAACGGGTACCACTGCGCAAGTTTCATGCCGGCGTATCGGTAGAGTTCGACGCGCTCTTGAGGCGCGCCCTGGCGGCACTGGGGGCAGTTTTCCGCAGACTTGGTCGTCCCCAAAAAAGGATTCCCGCAACGTTCGCAGGATCGAGTGGTGTTGTATGCGACCGTATGACGCCCGCGGTCTGCAGCGCGCACACAGCGAGTGCACACGCGTCTTCCCGAGGCCCATTCCGCCGATCGGTTTGGTCCGGTGCGGTCCGTATCCGTCGCGTGGTCCAGTCAATCGGTCGTTGAGGGAAGTCAGGTACTTAGGGTGGATCCCCGGGGAGGATTCGAACCTCCATTGACAGGTTCAGAGCCTGCTGTCCTGCCATTAGACGACCGGGGAACTGGGTTTTTTATAACTGAGCTGACCTGGAACCTCAACCGACGTCGATCAGATCGACGGCGCGCTCCATCCTAGCGAGCGTGCGCGACTGGCCGAGGACCTCGAGGGTTTCGAAGATGCCAGGTGAAACGCTGCCGCCGGTGACCGCGACACGTACTGGCTGGGCGAGTTTGCCCATCTTTAAATCTCCTTGAGCGGAGAGGACCTCCAGAAACACCGCCTCGATCGCATCTCTCGACCAGCTTTCGAGCTTCGTGAAGCCGTCGCGCAGCGCGCGCAGCGCGGGCTCGATGGCCGGCTTCAAGTGTTTCTTGACGGCCTTCGGATCGAAATCGACCTCGTCGACGACGAACCAGCGCGAGAGGCGGGCCATTTCCGACAGGGTCTTGCCGCGTTCGCGCTGTAGCTCCGCGAGTTCGCTGAGTTCGGTGGTGACGGGCACTTCGCGGCCGATCTCGGTTCCGAGGAAGGGCGCGAGCTTTTCGGCCAGCTCCGACGCGGGCAGCTCCTTCAGGTAGTGCTGGTTGAGCCACAGCAGTTTGTCCCCGTCCGCCTGTGCGGCGGAGCGGTTCACGGCGTCGAGGTCGAAGAGCGTGCAGATTTCGTCGGAGTTGAAGACCTCCTGGTCACCGTGCGACCAACCGATTCGGATCAGCCAGTTTCGCAGCGCAGGGGCCAGGTAGCCTTCCTCGCGAAAGTTCTGGACGGAGACGGGATCCCGCCGCTTGCTGAGCTTCTTGCCGCCCGCACCGACGATCAGTGGAACGTGGGCGAACTCCGGGGGCTCCGCGTCCAGTGCGCGGTAGAGCGCGATCTGGAGTGGCGTGTTGGGGTGATGGTCGGCGCCGCGGATTACGTGGGTGATCCCCATTTCGAGATCGTCTACCACCACGGCGAGGTGATAGAGCGGCTGTCCGTCACTGCGCTGGATGATCCGATCACCGATTTCTGAGGCGTCCTGACCGCTTGGGCCGAAGACCCCGTCTTCCCAGCCGAGAAAGCCGCTCTCGGGCAGCCGCAGGCGAACCGTGTGCGGTCCCAGGTCGGCCCCGAGATCGAGATCTCGGCAGCGCCCGTCGTAGGTCCACTTCTGGCCGGCCGCGATGGTCGCCTGGCGGCGCTCCTCGAGCTGCTCGGCGGTGCACGCGCAACGGTAGGCGCGCCCATTCGCGAGCATGCGCTCGACGGTGGCCCGGTGGCGGTCCGCGAACGCGCTTTGGCGCAGCGGGCCCTCGTCCCAGTCGATTCCGAGCCATTCGAGCCCCTCGATGACCCCGCGCTCGGATTCGGCGGTCGATCGCTCGCGGTCGGTGTCCTCGATCCGGAGCACGAGTTTCCCCCCGTAGCGGCGGGCGAATGCCCAGTTGAACAGGGCGGTTCTCGCGGATCCCACGTGGAGGAAGCCCGTGGGGCTCGGTGCAAATCGGGTGCGGATCTCAGACATGGCGGCCCAGCATACCCAAAGCCGGGCGGTTGCCTCTGAGTGTGTGCTTTGCTATTTGACGACGCCACCCAAGCTACTGTTTTTGCTCACTTTCCATACTGCGGGTGCGGGGTAGGACTCGCGGATCGTCGCGGGTCTCGAGCGGTGCAAAGCATGAAAATTCCGGTCGATCGACTGAACGACGCGCCCACTTCGTTTTCTTTCGAAGGCGATGCGAACTGGTGGCGCTCGGCGCTCGCGACCGACTCCGGCTTGCCGGGAGAAATCGCAGAACCCGTCCAGTTCCGCTGTCGGGCCCAGCGGATCGGGGAGGATGTCCAGCTCGAGGGTGGTGTCGACGGTGTCGTGGAACTCGAATGCGGTCGCTGCCTCGCGCGCTATCGTCACCGGTTCAGCGAGGAGTTCCGGTTCGTGCTCGAACCGGCGAGAAACCGGGTGCCCGCGGATCCGGAAGGAGCCGAGGCGTTGGCTCGCGATGGTCTGTACCTGGGTGATGAATTGGAGACTGGCTGGTTTCGGGGCAGCGAGATCCACCTGGGGTCGATGTTCACGGAGCTCGTATCGCTGGCGCTTCCCGTGAAGCCACTGTGTCGAGAAGATTGTCCGGGTCTGTGTGCCCGGTGTGGAGCGAATCTCGCCGTTGCGAGTTGCGGCTGCGAGGAAATGAAATCGGATTCTCCGTTCTCGGTACTCGAGGGAATCCGTGACGATCTGGTTCGAGGAGGCAACTAATGGCTGTTCCCAAGCGGCGCACATCCAAATCCAAGCGCAACAAGCGGCGCTCACACGACGCGATCGGGGTTCCCGCTCGGAGTACCTGTCCGCAGTGTCGGGAGCCGAAGCCACCGCATCGCGTGTGCTCGAACTGCGGCACCTACCGCGGCCGCGAAATCATCCGGACCGAAGAGGAGTAGATCGGCCCGTGCTCGCACTACTCTTTCCCGGTCAAGGATCTCAGGAAATCGGAATGGGACGAGAGGCCTATCAAGCCTCGTCGGCCGCCCGAGAAACCTTTGATGCCGCCGACGCCGCGTTGGGCTTCGCGCTCTCGAAGATCTGCTTCGAGGGGCCCGACGAAGAGTTGTTGCGGACCGAAGTCCAGCAGCCCGCGATTCTCACCACCGGCATCGCGCTCTTGCGCGCATTTCGGGAGCGCAAGGCGATCGCTCCCGACTTCGTTGCGGGGCATAGCCTCGGCGAATACACGGCGCTCGTTGCGAGCGGTGCGCTCGACTTCGAGGAGGCCGTCCGGTTGGTCCACGCGCGGGGAAGATTCATGCAGGAGGCGGTTGCGGAAGGGCGCGGCGCGATGGCGGCAGTCCTCGGCCTGGCTCCGGACGAAGTCGCGCGCGTCTGCGAATCGGTGTGCGAGGCGACGGGTGGAGTGGTCACCCCCGCCAACTACAACTCGCCACAGCAGACCGTGATCGCGGGCGATGCAGCGGCCGTCGAGGCGGCGTGCTCTCGTCTGCGCGAAGAAGGTGCAAAGCGAACGATTCCGTTGGCCGTTTCCGCGCCTTTTCACTGCCCTTTGATGGCACCCGCAGCGGAGAAGCTCGCGACGGAGTTGGGTCGCGTTCGGTTCTCCGCAGCCTCGCCGCCGGTCGTGACGAACGTCGAAGCGGAGCCCAACGATGATCCCGGGCGGATGGCGGCGTTGTTGGAGGCGCAGGTAACGGCCCCCGTGCGCTTTGTGGAAACGATCGAGCGGTTGATGGCGCTGGGCGTGACGCACGTGCTCGAAGTGGGTACGGGGCGGGTACTAAGTGGCCTGGTAGCGCGGATCTCGCGTGGACTGGAGCGCAGCTGGCTGTCGTCCCCCGATGATTTTGCCGGTGCCGAGCGCTTCGCCCTCGCGTCTGGCGCGGAGCCAAGCTAAACCGTTCATTCCGGAGGTGGGAAAATGGGTCTGGAAGACCGCGTTTCGGCGATCATCGTCGAACAGCTCGGTGTGACGAAAGAAGAGCTCGCACCGGGAGCCAGTTTTATCGACGATCTCGGCGCTGATTCGCTCGATATCGTCGAGCTCGTGATGGCAATGGAAGAAGAGTTCGACAGAGATTCCCGACGACGATGCGGAGAAGATCCAGACCATCGGCGATGTGATCAGCTACGTGAAGGAAAAGTACGAGGCCTGACGCGATGCCCCGCCCCCCCACCGGTCGACGGGTTGTCATCACGGGTCTCGGTTGCGTGAGCCCGCTCGGCGCAACTGCGGACGAAACCTGGAGTTCCGCGATCGCGGGACGCTCCGGTGTCGGCGCGATCCAGAAATTCGATACCACCGATTTTGCGGTCGAGATCGCCGCCCAGGCACCGGACGAATTCGAGTTCGGTGAGCTGGCTGCTAAAGAGGTGCGACGCCTCGACCGGTTCACGCTGCTCGCCCTGGCAGCCGCGCATGAGGCGATGCAGGACGCGGGCCTCGATCTCGACGACGCGGAGAGCGAGCGCAGCGGCGTGGCGATCGGCTCGGGGATCGGTGGACTCCAGACCCTCTCCAATTCCCTGGAGGTGCTGAAGACATCCGGCCCCCGTCGGGTCTCGCCGTTTACGATTCCGATGTCGATCTGCAACATGGCGAGCGGTTACGTGGCGATCCAGCACGGCTTGCGGGGTCCAAATCTCTGTCAGGCGGCAGCTTGCGCTTCGGGTGGCCATTCCATCGGTGAGTCCGCGCGCGCCATCGAGCGAGGTGACGCGGACGTGATGTTCGCGGGCGGATCCGAAGCGCCGATCACGGAACTCGCCGTTGCGGCTTTTGCAAACATGAAGGCACTTTCGACGCGCAACGAGAGCCCCGCTGCCGCGAGTCGCCCATTCGACACCGATCGCGATGGCTTCGTGATCGGCGAGGGCGCCGCGGTTCTGGTCCTCGAAGATCTGGAGAGGGCCCGCGCGCGCGGTGCCAATATCCTGGCTCACGTTCTCGGGTACGGGATGACGGCTGATGCGGCTTCGGTCGCGCAGCCGACCGAAGACGGCGAAGGTGCTCAGCGGTGTATGAGAGACGCGATTGCGGACGCGGGCCTGAATCCGAGCGATGTCGATTATTTGAACGCCCACGCAACCAGCACGCCGCAGGGCGATCCCTCGGAGGTGCGTGCGATTCGGGCGGTGTTTGGCGAGCACACCCAACGGCTGCCGGTGTCGGCGACGAAGTCGATGACCGGGCACCTGCTCGGTGCGGCCGGGGCCGTCGAGGCATTGCTTTGCGTGAGGGCGCTGCAGACCGGGATCCTGCCGCCGACCATCAACCTGGACAAGCCGGATCCCGAATGCGAACTCGACCACGTAGCCAACAAGGCCCGCGAGACGCGCATCGGAGTTGCGATTTCGAACTCTTTCGGCTTCGGTGGAACCAACGCGGCGCTGGTCCTCGGACGAACGGAATAACGACGCGCGATCACCGCGCGCGGCGCAGGAGTCGCCGACCCAGCGTGAGCGCTGAGGGGGCGAAGGTTCTCAAAGATTGGCAAACTGGCACCGTCGGAGACGCGGCCTGCCACCCCCGAGCGATCGGGGTGACGGATCCGGAAAGCGGATGTTGAAGCGGGAGGCGAAGTGATGAGCAAATTGATCGCGCTGGCTAGTGACCACCGCGGTGCCAACCTGAAGGCCGAGTTGAGCAAGCGGCTCGAGGCCGATGGTCATACGATTCGCGATTACGGTACCCATGGCCCGGACGCCGTCGACTATCCGGTATTCGCGGCACCCGCGGCGCGCGCGGTTTCGAGCGGAGAGGTCGAGCGCGGGATTGTAATCTGCGGCAGCGGTTTGGGGGTGATGTACACCGCGAACCGATTCCCCCGGGTGCGCGCGGCGCTGGTTCACGACGTGAACACGGCAAAGCTCGCACGCCGGCACAACGACGCCAATGTTCTAGCGCTTTCGGCGGACGCTCTCGATCCAGCCTTGGCCTGGACGATCGTAGAAGCGTGGTTGGAAGAGCCCTTTGACGGGGGCCGCCACGCAAGGAGGATAGAGTTGATTGATTCACTGACGGAACCCAATGTCGGCGCCGATTTCAGCAATCCCGCTTCGCCGGGAATGAATAAGAGTCTCGCCGAGGCGGATCCGGAGATCGCGAAGTTCATCGGACTTGAAGCCCGCCGGCAAGCGCTGTCGTTGGAACTCATTGCGTCGGAGAATTTCGTTTCGGATCCGGTCCTCGAAGCGGCCGGTACGGTGTTGACGAACAAATACGCCGAGGGCTACCCGGGTCGCCGCTACTACGGTGGCTGCGAACAGGTCGACGAGGTCGAGAGCCTCGCGATTTCGCGCGCGAAGGAGCTCTTTGGCGTCGACCACGCCAACGTGCAGCCGCACTCGGGATCCCAGGCCAACGAGGCCGCCTACCGCGCGCTGATCGATATCGGGGATACCGTGCTCGCAATGAATCTCGATCACGGTGGCCACCTCACCCACGGCAGCCCTGTCAACTTTTCGGGACAGCTCTACAAGATCGTTCCCTACGGTGTTCGTCAGGATGATGAGCTCATCGATTACGACGAAGTGCGTCGGCTCGCGAAGGAGAACCAACCCAAACTCATCCAATGTGGTGCGACGGCGTATTCGCGCACGATCGACTTCGCGGCGTTTCGATCGATTGCCGATGAAGTCGGCGCGCTCCTATTTGCAGACATCGCGCACATCGCGGGACTCGTTGCGACCGGGTTGCATCCGAGCCCGGCCGGTCACGCCCATGTATTTACGACGACCACGCACAAGACGCTGCGCGGCCCTCGCGGAGGCTTGATCCTCTGTGACGCGGAGTATGAGAAGAGGATCAACAGTGCGGTCTTCCCCGGTGGTCAGGGCGGTCCCCTGATGCACGTGATCGCCGCCAAGGCGGTCGCGTTCAGGGAGGCCCTGCAACCTTCATTCAAGAACTACTGCGAGCAGATCATCAAGAATGCGCGCACTCTCGCGGAGTCGATCGCAAATCAGGGTTTCAAGATCGTTGCGGGTGGAACGGATAATCACCTCTTCCTCTTGTCGCTGGTTGGGCGAGACACCACTGGGAAGGCGGCGCAGATTGCGCTCGAGCGGGCCGGCATTACGGCCAACAAGAACATGGTTCCGTTCGATCCCCGCAAGCCGATGGTGACTTCGGGAGTCCGCATTGGAACGCCCGCGGTCACCACCCGCGGAATGTGCGAGACGGAGATGACGGAGATCGGGAACCTGATCGTTCGATCCCTCGAGCGGCCTGGAGATGTCGATGCGCTCGACGCGGTGCGCGTCGATGTCGAGGCGCTGTGTCGACGGTTTCCGTTGTACCCGGGTCGCTGGAACGACTCCGCCTGAGCCGTGCGCTGTCCGTATTGTTTCGATTCAGCAAACCGGGTGATCGACTCACGCCTGGGTCGGGACGGTAACGAGATCCGTCGCCGTCGTGAGTGCCTCGCGTGCGAACGCCGATTCACAACGCGTGAGCGCGTCGAAGAAGTATTCCCGAAGATCGTCAAGCGCGACGAGCGACGCGAGGATTACCAGCGCCAAAAGCTGCTGGCGGCCGTGCAGAAAGCCTGCGAGAAGCGACCGGTCAGCGCAGAGGCGCTCGACCAACTCGTCGATCGCGTCGAGCGACACGTGCAGGAACTCGGTGAAAAAGAAGTGACGAGTGGACTGATCGGTCAGCGAATGATGGCAGAACTCGTCGGTCTCGATCATCTTGCGGCGGCGCGCTACGCGTCGGTCTTCCTCGATTTTCAGGGCGCCGAAGACTACCGGCGATTCTTCGAGTCGATCGAGCACCCGAAATGACACCCGAAGCGGCGATGAAGGTCACTCTGGTCGCGGCGCGGCGGGCAGCCGGGCGTACGTATCCGAACCCTCCGGTCGGCGCCGCGGTCTTTCGCGGCAATCAAGTGTTGGGTCGCGGAGCCACGCGACCGGTCGGTGGGCCCCACGCCGAGATCGTTGCGTTCGAAAACGCGAAGCGCCGCTTTGGGGTGAGGAGTCTGCGCGGTGCTTCGCTCGCGGTTACGCTCGAACCCTGCTGTCGGACCGGGCGTACAGGTCCCTGCACGGA
>JAFDAW010000283.1 GCA_019313605.1 Deltaproteobacteria bacterium | reverse complement strand
TGTTGCGAGCGCGTCCGGATTCATTCGTTGGTTTTTCACCCGAGATCGATCTCGGAAAGGGCGAGTTGAAGAGTTTTCTCTCGCAAAATTTCTACCATCACCCCCGCGTGCTCAGGCGAACGCGCAAGGCCGAGTGGGTCGTGGGAGACTTGTTTCGAACCTATCGGGATGATCCGAATCTGCTTCCCAGGCACGTGCACACCCGGTTTGCACGAGAGGGACAGATGCGGGCCATTTCGGATTACATCGCGGGCATGACGGATCGTTTTGCAATGGACGAGCACAAGAGGCTGCTCGATCCCTTTGCACCGACGTGATCGTCTACCGGCGAACGAATTGAGAAGTATCGATGAGCCTACCTGAGAGCCTCGAGCGCGCAGCGAGTGAGCTGGGCGGCCTGGCCGACCAGATTCGACCGGCGAATGGAGATCCCCACCGGCTGCTGGACGAGTTGAATACAGAGCAAGCGGGTCAGCTGCTCGCCTGGATCCTGCAAGAAGAGCCGGATGCGGCTGGGGAACTGATTTCGGTCTGGGGTGACGCTGAGGCGGGTGCCGCCATTCTCCTGGCCGTCCCGGACGAGGGGATCCCAAAAGCGGGCCGCAAGCTCCTGCGGAAAGCGCGACACCGACTCCGCTCCCAGGGGATCGAAGTGACTCCGCCGGAGCCTCCGTCGAAAACGACTCGCCGCGTGACGGGCGCCCGTGATCGCTGGCAGGTGGCACACCTTTCGACGCCCGATTTTCGGGGCGCGCGAGTCGGCTATCTGGTCGATAGCCACCCCGCCGGCGGAGCACGCTTGTTCGAGATCCGCTTTGACGAGGCGCGCGGAATCCTGGATTTCAAGCTCTACAACGCCGGGCGGACCCGGGTTCGTGGGTTTCTGAAGAGCCTCACCGAGGGATCTGGTCAGCGACTCTTTGAAGTCGAGCGAGACCCATTGCGCGCGCTCGTGCGACGCGCGAGCCTCGCACAGCCGATCGATCGGCCGCTTCCGACGTCCTTTGTCGAGTGGCGGACCCGTTTGTTCTCGGATGAGCTCGACGGTCAGCAGACGCCCGGTGATCTCGTGCGAGAAGCGCTTGGCAAGTCTTCGGATGGCGCGGGTTCGAGCGAGGGGCTCGACACGACGCTGGCCGAGATTCGTGAGGGGCAATTGGGTCCCTGGCCTCCAAGAACCGACTGGGTCAGTGACTGGATGACAAAGGGACGCGAGGCCACCGAGGGGCTCGAGGGGCAGGCGCGGGGCTCCGCGATCGACTCCTGGCTCGAGCAGGTCACCGAATCGCTACTGAAGGAGACTGATCCAGAGCTGCTTTCACGCCACCTGGACGAGCTGGCCTGGATTCGCTGGCAGTCCGGGGCGGAATCGGGGGCGCGTGATCTACTTGCGGTGTCGGAATCGCTATCAAGTGATGACGAAGTCGTGCGGCAGCTGAACCGTGCTCGGACGGAGGGGCTTTTTTCGGCTTTCCTGGCCGAGCTGAATGTAGTCGAGCAATCTGCGCTCGATCCCGCCAATGCGGATTCGAAGAGCTAGGCGAAGCGGGGAGACGGACGAGTGTTGCTCTCGCAGAATAGACATTGGCGTGTCACGCGCGGAAAATCAGCGCCTGAGATCGTCGTTTGTCTCGAGAGGGAGGAACTGCCAGAGGACTGGCGGGACTTCAAGGATTTTCGGCTGGAGATTCCAGTCGATCGATGGAATCGAGTTGTGAAGCACGTGCGCACCGATCGGAAATTGTTCGGCGGCGTCGTGCTCGAGTTTGCAAATCAAGAGGATCAGCTGTCCGTCGTGTTGGGTCATGACCGCCTCTTCGGAGATCTTCAGAGCGTCCTCCAGGACGCGACGTCGATGCTCGTGGAGATTGGCGCTCTGGCGCTCACCGTGGTCGATGTCGGCCCCGAGTAGGCGTTCACGCCGCAGCTGAACCAGAAAATGCTGCCCCGATCGATCCCGACGCGAGAAGCGCGGATCGACGTCGGGGGAGCCGGAGAATCATAGGATGATGAAAAGATTTTCGAGACGCAGGCGCGGTGGCGCGGGTGGAGACGACGGAAAACAGCAATTGATCGATGCGGCTGAATGGCTCCCGAAGCTTCTAGAACAGGGCCTCGTCGACGTGAAGTCCCTGGAACCCTGGGCGGACTCGGGTGTGCCGAGTGGAATCGCCGCAATCGGCCAGGGCGAGCGGGCGGATGCCACGAAGGTCCTCGTCGCGTTCTCTCCGAAGTCTGCCACCGAGGCGCTGTTGGGCGGGCTCTCGGCCGCGCAGCACGCCGTGGAAAAAACTGAATTCGCTGGTGAGCTCGTCATCGTGGCGCCGCAATGGCCCGCCAGCGCCAGACGTTTGCTTGGTCTGCTGGGTCGTACGGCCTACTCGGTCGAGCCGGTCGAGGCGCCCGGTCTTTCGAGCGGTCGAAGAATCGTCGAGGCCGAACCGCGCGCTCGTGGTCTCGCGAGCAGCGCGGCGCAACTCGCATCGCGGATGGCTTCGGTCGAGGCGCGTACTGCCTTCATGCGGGCAGCGATCGCACTCGAAGGCCTGGCTGCGAAACATGGCGGCTCCGTACGGGTGGGAACCGATCGGCTCGAGCTGGTCCTGATGGCCCGACGAGTTGCGGAGATTCGGATCGACGGCGAGAACGCCGTGCTGGAGACGCAGATCGGCGGGCGATCGACCGCACCCTTGGCCGGTACCGATCTCGCAAGTGCCCTCGACGGACTCGAGGGACAGATCCGTCGTCGACTCAATGAGCGAAAGGTTCGCGAGGGCGAAGAAGGGCTTCGCGGGAGGGTGGTCGCTCAACTGGCCGCCGGAACCGAGCTACGTGGCCTCTGTGCATGGCCCATGCCCGGATCGGATCTCGATGTGGTGGACGCGGTGGGTGTGAATGCGGAGGGCGATCCGGTCGTCGTCGCGGTGCGCGAGCAATTGGATTGGACTGCGCTCGGTCTGGTGCTCGAAGCGCTCGGGCCGCTCGGAGGACTTCTTCCCGTGCTCTTGGCCGATACAGCGCCGCCGCTTCGGCTGGGTGGTCCGCGTTTGTTGTTCGCCGCCGAGAACTTCGCGGACGGGCTCGAACGGGCGCTGGCTGCGATGACGGTCGCATACGAACTGCGAAAGGTGAACGGCGCAGCCGGCGCCTCGGTGAATCTCGTCTCGAGTGGCGGGGGAGAGGGCGCGCAATCGCGACCCTCACGCCGCGGTCGACGTCGTGGCGGCCGAGGTCGTTCGAATGCGGGTGAAGAGGCAACGAGCGAGGAAACGCCGCCCACGGGACCCGCCGCGGACAAGGCGGCCAGCAAGGCAGCGGGTAATGCCGGGCAGTCCGAGGAGCCGAAGGGCCCCCGGCGCGGACCTCGCAGCGAATCCGCTTCAGCCGGTGCGCCTCGCGATGAGGAAGAGACGGACGGCGACGCACGGGAAGACGGGGCGCGTGGGCGCGGTCGAGGGCGTGGTCGCCGGAGATCCCGACGCGGTGGCCGCGGCGCGACGGCAGACGACGCACCGGCGATTCCCGAGAAAGCCACGCAGAGTGGACGTGAGGGCGAAGAAAGTCGTGGTGCCGAAGCAACTCGTGCACGACGACCACGATTCGAAGAAGTTTCGCTGATGGACCTCGACGACGTACCAGGTGCCAGCGACA
>JAFDAW010000049.1 GCA_019313605.1 Deltaproteobacteria bacterium | reverse complement strand
GCGGATCCCATCAATGCGGTCGAGCATTGGTCACGTTGGATGTCGATTCCGGCCGTCGCGGAGGGTCGGGTGGTCGCGGTTCCACATGGGTTGGTCACGTTGCCCGGCCCCTATCTGGACCGTTCCCTGCTGACGATGGTCGCTGCAATTCGCAGTGCCGATCGCGCTTCGGGCACCGGTGGAGGGGCCAAGCTCCCGTGAAAATTCTGACGCCGATGCGGGCTTTGTGGTCGCTGTCCGTACTCGGCGCGGTCCTGCTCGGTGCGCTGATACTGGGATTGACCGCTGGGCCCAGCGGCCTCGGCGTGGGCGAGATTCTCTCGGTGCTCGCGGATCGCGACGCCACTGGGCCCGCCGCGGACATCGTCTTGCGCGTGCGGCTTCCGCGGGTGCTGCTCGGCGCGCTCGTCGGTGCGTGCCTCGCCGTATCGGGAGTGCTGTTCCAGGCGATGCTTCGCAATCCGCTCGCGGATCCCTACGTGTTGGGGGTGTCCGGTGGCGCAGCGCTCGGCGGAATTCTCGTCCTCAGCCTCGGAAGTGCCGTTGGGTTGGGATACGAGGCGGTTCCACCCGCTGCGTTTGCGGGTTGCCTGATCACCATCGCACTTCTCTACGCGATCGCCGGTGCCAACGCTCGGGTTTCCACGACGAGCCTGCTGTTGACGGGTGTGGTCTTCAACGCGTTCGCGTCTGCGGCGATCGTGTTCTTGGCATCGATGGCCGGCTTGACCGAGGGTGCGAGCATCTTCTTGTGGTTGATCGGCAGCCTTTCGTCGATTCGAACCGAAGTGACGGGCTGGGTTGCGATGTTCCTGGTACTCGGGCTCGGTGCGACGTTTCCGCTCGCGCGCAGCCTGAATCTCTCTGCGCTCGGGGGTGAATCCGCCGAGCAGCTCGGCGTCGACATCGATCGCCAACGGCGGGTCGTGTTGATCGCCAGTTCACTGATGGTGGGTGCGGCCGTGTCGGTAGCGGGAATGATCGGCTTCGTCGGACTCATCATCCCGCA
The DNA here is from genome assembly GCA_019313605.1 of Deltaproteobacteria bacterium. Classification (GTDB taxonomy): domain Bacteria; phylum Myxococcota_A; class UBA9160; order UBA9160; family SMWR01; genus JACZVU01. The sequence continues at coordinate 11,756 of JAFDAW010000049.1, read as the reverse complement.
CCTGCTTCGGCTCATTCTCGGCCCCGATCACCGCCTGTTGATTCCCGCTTCGGCATTTGGCGGCGCAGCCTTCCTCGTGATCTGCGATGCAATTGCACGCACGATTCTAGACGGCCGCGAGCTTCCCGTCGGGGCGATCACCGCGCTCGCTGGCGGGCCGCTCTTTCTCTGGTTGCTGCGACGCTATCACCAAAGAGTGTTCTCATGACAGACGCCGCACTGTGTTTCGAAGACGTCGCGCTGAAGTTCGGCGAGCATGAGATCCTGAAGGGCGTCAGCCTCGAGGTTCCCGAAGGGGCGGTGGTCGCGCTTGCGGGACGCAACGGCGCCGGAAAGACGACGCTGCTGAGAGTGGCTTCCCGGGTACTGCGCCCGAGTGCGGGCCGGGTTTCGATCCGGGGTACTCCGATCGATGAATTCTCCCGCCGAGATCTCGCGAAGGAGCTCGCGGTGGTTCCCCAGGACACGCCGGTTTCCTTCCCGTTTCGGGTGATCGAAGTCGTCCTGATGGGGCGCTCGCCACATCTGGGTGTGCTCGGTTTCGAGTCCCGCGCAGACGTCGCATTGGCGCGGGATGTGATGGCACGCGTAGGCATCGAAGAGTTCGCGGACCGATCGATCCTCGACCTTTCGGGGGGCGAGCGACAACTCGTCTTGATTGCCCGGGCGCTGACCCAGGAACCGAGGGTCCTGCTGCTGGACGAGCCGACCGCTCATCTGGATCTCGCCCATCGCGTCGCTGTTCTCGATCTCGTGCGGGATTTCGCGCGAGATGGGCGCAGCGCGCTGGTGATTTCTCACGATCTCGCGCTCTCTGCCCGCGCGTCAGACCGCCTCGCGTTGCTCGCGGAAGGCCGGGTGCTCGATTGTGGTAGGCCAGCAGACGTACTGACCCCGGTAAACCTGATGGCGGCCTTCGGAATCCGCGCGGACGTGATCCAGGCGCCAGATGGCAGTCCGCTGGTGATTCCCCGGAGCGCGGCCTCGGACGCCATGAGCTAGCTTCGTCCGCCCCGCGACTCGCCCAGGAGAAAGAATGGCGGAACCTACCATCGCAGCAGTGTCGGCTCGGGAAATTCTGGATTCTCGCGGAAATCCCACGGTTTCAGTGGAGGTCACCACATCGGAAGGGCGGCGCGCGAACGCGGCGGTTCCATCCGGTGCATCAACGGGCTCGCGCGAAGCGCTCGAACTTCGTGACGCCGACCCGAATCGTTTTCGCGGCAAGGGTGTGTTGCAAGCGGTCGCGAACGCGAACGGCGAACTCGCGCAGGAGGTGATCGGCCGTCCGCTCGGTGGACTCGACGAGCAAGCCGCACTGGATCGCGCAATGGTGGCTCTCGACGGTACCGACACAAAATCACGTCTCGGTGCAAATGCGATTCTGGGGATTTCGCTCGCTGCCGCCCGCGCCGCCGCGGATGCAGCCGGTGTGCCGTTCTATCGTTTTCTCGGCGGTGACACCGCGCAGCAGCTTCCGGCCCCGATGATGAATGTGATCAACGGAGGAGCCCACGCGGACAACACCGTCGACTTTCAGGAGTTCATGATCTTTCCCATCGGTGCGCCGAGCTTCGCGGAGGCAATCCGCTGGGGGACGGAAATCTTTCACACGTTGCGAGACGTCCTTGCCGAGAGGGGACTTGCAACCGCGGTGGGCGACGAAGGGGGTTTTGCGCCCGATCTTTCGAGCAATCGCGAAGCGATCGAGCTGGTGCTCCGCGCGATCGAGAAGGCCGGCTACGAGCCGGGAAATCAGGTGGCGATCGCACTCGATCCCGCCGCCAGCGAGTTTTACGAAGATGGGAACTATGTGTTGGCCGGAGAGGGCGCGACCAAGAGCACGCAAGAGATGATCGCGTTCTGGGAAGAGTGGGTGGCGCAATATCCGATCGTGTCGATCGAAGACGGGCTCGCCGAACAAGATTGGGACGGTTGGTCGGCGCTGACGGGAGCGCTGGGCAATCGAATCCAGATCGTCGGTGACGATCTCTTCGTCACGAATCCCGCCATACTCGATCGCGGCATTCGCGAGGGCGCTGCGAACGCGATCTTGATCAAGCTGAATCAGATCGGAACACTCAGCGAAACCCTCGAAGCCATCCGAAGAGCGCGCGAAGCGGGGTTTGCGGCCGTGATTTCCCACCGCTCAGGCGAGACCGAGGACACCTCGATCGCCGATCTCGCGGTGGGCTCGGATTGCGGCCAGATCAAAACGGGTTCGCTCTGTCGGACCGACCGGGTCTGCAAATACAATCGGCTGCTCTACATCGAGCGAGAACTCGGGGATCGCGCCAGCTATGCGGGCCGCAGCGGACTCGCCGGAGTGGCAGGTTGAGGGTCACGGCTCGATTGCGCCCGGTATGTAACGCGCTGAAGGTCGTAGCGGCGCTCTGCATCGCGGTGGCTTCGGCCAGCGCGGCGATCCCCAACGCCGAAAAAATTGCGAATGCCGTTGCCGAAACGAACCGCCTTTCGGGCCGATCGACTCCCGTGCTGCTGGAAGTCACACTCAGGATCGGCGATGGCGAACCCGTTGGAACGGGTCTCCTGGCAAGTCACCCGACCGGGCTGGCCCGGCTGGAGTTGCGCAGCCGCCGCGGCTTCGTCGAGCGCCATCTACTGCAGGGAAATTCCTACACCGCGAGCCGCGACGGCCAGATCCTGGATCCCCCTCATCCCTTCCTTCCCCCTACTTTCTTCCTCCAGGCCGATTCCGGTGCTGCGTTCCGGGCCGCGCTCGCGAGTTACGGAGTCGCATCGGGAGAGGTGGTTCTCGGCCGCGTCGGAGAGCGCGATTGCTACGTGTTTGGCGGCCGGCTGCCGCGCGGCGAGGAGGGAGAAGAACGGATGCTGCCATCCGTATGGGTGGATCTGGAGACCTACCAGATCGTGCAGGTCGATCGCCCCGGTGGAGTCCGGTTTCGCTTTGGTCCGACGACGGTCTTCGAGGGCATCCAGGCGCCGAGTTGGATCGAAGTCGTGTCGCCCGGCCAGCCCGACGCCCGACTCGATGTCATCCGCGTCGCGCCCGCGAACGCCCCGGCCGCCGCGTTCGGAATGGACTGGCTCACCGCTCCCGCCAATCCCAGAGAGCCCGATCCAAACTCCTGAGCGCCCACTCCGAACCGCGACGTTGAATTTTTTCGATTCTTCGCAATTCAGAGCTAATGGAACTCGGTAGAAATACCGAACAGTCCTCCCGAAGGTCGGCCGGGCGAAATCCCTAGCGATTCAAGCGGCTTCGGAGACCGGCTTTCACATTGCCGAGCATGCACCTGCGCCAGGGGGCAGAGGTGGCAGCCGGCCGATGTTGGAGGATGGGATGGCATCCAAACAGCAATTGAATGTTCTCGTCGTGGATCACGATGAGGGAAGCAACGTACAGATCAAGGACGTTCTGACTTCCGAGGGCTATCAGGCGGAGGTGCTGAACGATCCCGAGCAGGTGATCGAAGCCGTCAAGCAGGGCCGCTATCAGATGGTGATTCTCGATGTGTCACCGCCCGAAGGCCGAGGTATCGAGCTGCTCGAGCGAATTCGAAACGCAGATTCCGATATCTGTGTAATCGCAATGACGGGTCTTCTGACGGTCGACGCCGCGGTTCGCACGCTCAAGAACCGCGCATTCGACTATCTCCAGAAGCCCCTGGAGGTGGATGAACTCCGCGCGGTGATCCAAAGCGCGATTCGCGAAAAGGGATTGCTCGTCGACCTCGAGACCCGGCTCAATCAGGTGGTCGGCAAGCGGTTGCGCGAGAAGCGCTCTGCGGCACAACTCACTCTGAAGCAGCTCGCCAACCGAACCGGCCTTTCCGTCAGCTTGATCTCCCAGATCGAGTTGGGGAAGAGCGCGGCTTCGATGTCGACGCTTCACAAGCTCGCCACCGCGCTTCAGGTCCGGATGACCTATTTCTTCGAGACCGTTTGAGGCGAGATCGCGAGCGAAGAACGACATTGCTCTGGTGATTCCAGGCGGGCGGCGGCCTCCGTCGCCCGCCGGTAGCCGCGATGCGCCTCAGTCAGCTGCCTCAGCTGCCCTTCACGGTCAGGACGGGGCAAGGTGCCTTTTGGACGACCCGCTCAGCGACACTTCCGAGCAACATGTGCTTGAGACCCGAAAGACCGTGGGTGCCGATCACGATGAGGTCGGCGCCGAGTTCGATCGCCTCGTCGACAATTGCCGTCGCCGCGTAGCCTTCGCGGACCACCGACTCTACCGTGTGTCCGCTCTCTCGGAGTTCAGCTTCGTGACGAGCGAGAGACGCTTGTGATTCGGATTTCACGTTCGCCCAGAAATCGGGCGGCAGGTAGGCGCCCTCGAGCTGTTGAAATTCGACCGGCAGGTGGTAGGCGTGGAAGAGAACCAGCTTGCACTCTGATCCACTGGCGAGATGGGCCGCCCACTCGATGATGTTGCGGGCACTGTCCGAGAAATCGATCGGGACGAGGATCGTGCGGATTTCGATAGTCATGAGAAAAGCCTGCACTCCAATCGCGATTTCGTCCAGTAGAATTTGACGGGCGCCGGGCAGCGTCTTACCGTGTCGCGCCTCCGGAGATAACCAACCGGATCGTGGGGCCGTAGCTCAATTGGGAGAGCGCCGCGTTCGCAACGCGGAGGTTGGCGGTTCGATCCCGCTCGGCTCCACCAACCCGACAAATTCGCATTTATTGCGCTACGCGCCTATTGCGAATGCGTTCGCATTCTTTTCAGATTGGGCTGAGCGCCCGAGCAGTTCTATGCTGGGGCGCGGTGGATCGACTCGTTTCGATCCGCGCTCTCGGACTCTCCGCGAGCGTGCACCGAGAGGCCCAAGGAGGCGCTTTTGAAGGCGATTCCCGCCATCGTCGCCGCCGGAGACAGGAGGGCTGCGAAGGCCGTCTACGGTCAGAGCAAGGTCTATCTCGAGCTCGGGGGGCGCCCGCTCGTGGCCCACGTGGTGGCGGCGCTACAAGATGTCCCCGAAATCTCCGAGGTCTGGGTTGTCGGCGACGCCGAGCGCCTGCGCGAAGTCTTCGAGCGCGAAGATCTCGAGCGGGAACTCCGCAAGCCGCTCCAGATCGTCCCCCAGTTCCGAAATCTCTACGAGAACATCTGGCAGACCTACCGGAGAATGCTTCCCGGGGCCGGGCCTACCGGGCGAGACCCCGGAACCGCCGACGAGCAGGATTGGGTGCTCTACCTCTCGGCCGACATGCCGTTTGTGACCTCCCAGGAGATTTCGCAATTCATCCAGCGCTCCGCCCAACTCGACTGCGATTACGCGTGCGGGCTCGTGACCGAGGAGTCGATGCGGGCCTTCTACCCGGCGGCTCCGGGCGAGCCGGGCATCCGAATGGCTTATTTCAACCTGCGCGAAGGTCGCTTTCGGATCAGCAATCTACACCTGGTGAGACCCGCTCGGATCGTTAACCGCACCTACGTCGAGGAGATGTACGAGCACCGCTATCAAAAACAATTCGGCAATATCTTCAGCCTCGCGGCGAGGTTGGTGAGGACGGAGGAGGGGGGTCTGCGGATCCTCCGCTACTACATCCTGATCCATCTCGCGGGCTTCGTGAATCGGCGGGGTTGGCGGCGGCTGGCGGATTGGCTTCGCGCTTGGATTCCGCTCGATCGCGTCGCAGAGGCAGTCAGCTCGCTGCTGCGTGCCGACTTCCGCTTTGCGGTGACAGAAATCGGGGGCTGCGCGCTCGATATCGACAAAGAGCACGACTACGACGTCGCGGCGCTCGCTTTCGATTCGTGGAAGGCCGCTCAGCGGGAGAGAGCGGAGCGCTACGCGGCGGGACTTTCCGCCGGATCGGCGGCAGGCGCGGGTGAACCCGGGGAATCGAGTTGAGCGAAGCGGATCGAGCCGCCGCCGTCCGCACGGGCGCGGGAATCTTCCAGCTATCCGGGCGCGGACTGATCGAGGTCAGCGGTGGCGATCGCGTGCGTTGGCTCGACGGCATGTTGTCCAATGACGTCACCAGCCTGCAGGCCGGTGGCGAGCATTCGGGTTGTTATGCGACAACGCTCACCGCCAAGGGCAGGATCGTCGCCGATATGCACGTCTTGGTTCGCGGCGAGACCTTCTGGCTCGAAACCGAGGCAGCTGCGGTTACCAGGCTGTTGGAGCATTTCGAGCGCCACCTGATCGCAGACGATGTCGAGTTGCGGGACATCGGTTCGAGTGTCGATCGACTCGCTGTAGAGGGGCCGCTCGCGGGGCAGCTGCTCGAACGCGCAGCAGGCGCTGCGCTGGATCTCGCGGACGACTGTTGCAAAGTCGTTCGGATCGGTGAGGCCGAAATCGTCACGGCTCGTTACGGCTGGTCGGGCGAGGTCGGTTTTCAGCTGCTGGTGCCCGCTGGCAGTGGCGAGGCTGTCGCCGGAGAGATCGAAGCGGCAGGGTCCGAGTCGACATCGACGTTTATGGGTGAAAAAGCCCTCGAAGTTTTGCGTATCGAAGCCGGCATTCCGCGGTTCGGTGCAGAAATCGACGAGACCGTTTTGCCCGCGGAGGCTCGGCTCGGGCGCGCCGTGGCCCGATCGAAGGGCTGTTACGTCGGCCAGGAGGTGGTCGCTCGGATGGAGGCGGCGGGCCGGGTGAGCCATCTGCTCGTAGGCCTCGCGCTGGGCGAGGGCCAGATCCCGGAGCCCGGCTCGGAAATTACTGTGGACGGCAAACGAGTGGGCGAGGTCACGAGTAGTTGTCGATCTGCGCTCGCGGGTTCGATCGCGCTCGGCTTCGTGCGCGCCGCTCACTCCGCTACCGGGACCGAGCTGTGCGCAGGGGACCGACCCGCGCGCGTCGCTGCGCTGCCGTTTGCGGGCCCGGGAGCTTCCGCCGCGTGACTGGGAGACTGCGCGGCGTTCTGCTGGTCTTTGCAAAGGAGCCCGAGCCGGGCCGGGTCAAGACCCGAATGGTGCCGCCGCTCTCTCCGCAACAAGCGTCCGATCTCTACGGCGAGATGCTGCAAGACGTGCTGATCGCTTCCGGTCGGATTGCGGTCGAAATCGGGCTGGCCCCGGTTCTGGTCGTCGATCCGCCGCGCGCCGCGGCTGCGCTGGCGCGCCGCACTCCGACGGAGTTTCGCATCGTCCCCCAGCGGGGAGCGGATCTGGGCGAAAGGATGGAATGGGCGATTCGAGAGGCCGCGGCGAGCGGCGCAAATCGAATCCTGCTGCGCGGTAGTGACAGCCCCACTCTCGATCTGGAGCGGATCGAAGCCGTGCTGGCGTCCCTGGATGAGTTCGATCTCGCGATCAGTCCGGATCTCAGCAGTGGTTACAACCTGCTGGGTGTGCGGAAGCCCACACCCGGGCTGTTCGATCTTCCGATGAGCACTCGAACCGTACTCGAAGACACACTCGCCAACGCAGCTGCGCTGGGTTTACGCACAGAAGTGCAGTCCGCTTCGTTCGATGTGGACACCGCAAACGACTTGAACCGGCTCGCGGCCGCGCGTGCGGGCCCTTGCGCTTCGTTCGTCGCAGATATGTGTCCACGTACACTCTCTTTTCTGGATGCGGAGGGTCTTTGGCCGTGATCGGAGTGACCCAGATCACCTCTTGGATTCAAAACACCGGTCTAGAGGCGCGAGAACTTTGGTATTGCGTAATCCAAAAACTGAAACTAGGGTTTGCAAACTGCTGTTTTTTGAGGTAAATCGCAGCTGCGGAGTGCACACAAAGCGTTAATGTCCGGGTTGGTGAGGCCCGAACGTATTTGGTCACTTCGTATGGATGGTGGGATGGTGGGGTGATGCAGCGAATGGTGGAGCGCACCATGTTTCTTCGTGGGTATTCCCCCTCATCGTTTTGTAAATGTGTAGGAGCGGAATTCCGCGCTCGACTCCCAGATAGGGTGTCGGCTAGCGTCTATACGGCGCCGGAACCTCGTCTGGATAATTACAACTAGGTAGGAGGGGAATCGCGATGCGATCCAGCCTGAAATCAATTATCGCCGTTGCGGCCGCGTTTTTGGTCGTACCGTCGTTCGCGAGTGCGGACGATGTTGGAGGTGGGGACGACCTTCAAGAAGTCATGTCCCGAATGTCCGACTTGGAGCAGCAGCTGAAGGCGACTAACGATGCGTTGGCCGCGTCGACTGCAAAAGTCAACCAGCAGCAGAAGATGCTCAGCAAACTTGGAACGTCGAACCAATCCGGCCCGATGGCCGCTCTGTCGGACTTCCTGACCGAGACGACCTTCGAAGGTTGGGTGTCGGCAAGCTACTTCTACAACACCAACGACCCCGATAGCGGCCGAACCATGGACGCCAATGGTGGAACGATTGGTGCCAATCCGTTCCACCCGAACAGCAACAGCTTCCAGGTCGATCAGGTTTGGTTCTCGATGAGCAACGAGGCCACGCCCGAGAGCCGCGGCGGCTTCGAAATCGACATCGTGTACGGCCAGGCGGCCGACCGAATGGCAATCGGCATCGAGGGCAACTCGCTCTTCGATTACCTGTTCAACGCGAACATCTCGTACCTCGCGCCGATCACGGACGCCGGCATCAAGATCACCGCTGGCCGCTTCGAGACCCATACCGGCACGGAGTCTGCGCAGGATACGCGTAACTTCAACATTACGCGCGGTCTGCTCTGGACGATGCAGCCGATCAACTTCACGGGTGTGAAGCTCTCGGCGAAGTACGATATGGGCCTGGACTGGATGCTCGGTCTCACGAACAACTCGGGCAACTCGACACTCGGCCACAACCCGTACGCGCTGCTTCCGAACGCCCAGAACTACGACACGGATGAAGAGAAGGCCTTCATCTGGCGCTTGGGCTATGAGATTTCGGACTCGATGTCGGTGGCCCTCAACGGTCTCTACGGCGGAAACTGCTCAACGTCGGATCAGTTGTTTGGTGTCGGCGCCGGAACCATCCCGATCGCAGGCGGTTGCGGTATCACGTTCGATGCCACCGGCCGAGCCAACACGGGTAACACCGATCGGCAGCTGCTGTTCGACCTTACCCTGAATTGGGATCCGTCAGACAGGCTCTCGACCTGGGTGAACATCGACTACATGAAGCCGACCAACTCTCGGCGCCCCAGCGGTAGCCCCTCGCTATTCGGAATCGCAGCGGCTGGCCGTTACGGGATCACGGACGCCACGGGGATTTCGCTGCGCGGGGAGTACCTCCGCTCCAACGACAACTATCTGGGCATCTCCGCGCCGCTCCTCCTGTCACAGATCGGATTGGATCTCGTCAACGGATCACTTCCGATCCCCTTGTCGGCGACGCCCGGTTGGTTCAAGGAAGATCAGAATCTCTGGTCTGTTACGGCGACGCTCGATCACGCACTGACCGAGCACCTCAGCGTCAAGGCTGAAGTCGTCTATCAGGAGGGAAGCACCAATCATACGGCGAATGGTGGAGCCACGAACAACGAGTTCTTCTGCAACAAGTCGTGCGAGGGTTCTCACCTGACACGGCGACAGGTTCTGCTTGGCGCTCAGATGACCTACGAGTTCTAGCAGCGACTGATCTGCTAGAGCCCTTGGGCTCGAAAAAATTGGGGCGCGGCACTGCAAAGTGCCGCGCCCTTTTTCGTGCGCACTGCTTCTGGGAATCGCGGCACCGGCGTATCAGAACACCTCGCCACGGCGGGCACTGCACAGGCTTGCGCCACCCCCTGCCGCTTCATTGGGCACGGGCTCGAGTGCATCCCCGCGCCGATTCGCTGCGGCCCACCCAGCGCGCATTTGAGAGCTTTCCGCAATCGGCACGGGGCTTGCTAATTCACGGCGCGCAGCTGCGGGCCAACACGGCGGGTATTCGGTTCTCGATCGCTCGAGGGTGGAGATCCCACCCGTGGTACGTTCCCACGGCGTTCGACGCGGAAACTGGCGGGTGGAGGATCGGCATGAAGAAGATCGAAGCCATCGTGAAGCCGTTCAAGCTCGATGAAGTCAAAGAGGCCCTTCAGGGCATAGGAATCCAGGGTATGACGGTTACCGAGGTCAAGGGTTTCGGTCGCCAGAAGGGCCATACGGAGCTCTACCGCGGAGCAGAGTACGTGGTCGACTTCCTGCCCAAGATCAAGATCGAGATTGCCATCAGTGACGAACTCGTCGACAAGGCGGTTCAGGTCATCGTCGAAGCTGCAAACACCGGTCGCATCGGGGACGGCAAGATCTTCGTCTTCGACGTCGCCGAAGTCGTTCGCATTCGGACCGGAGAGCGCGGGCCGGAGGCCGTTTAGCCAACCCCTCACCCCAAGGGTGTCCAATTTCGCAGCGGAAATTCGAGACCCCCCATCAGGAGCAGAATTCGGATGAACGCAAAGCAGGTCCTGGAATACGCAAAGAAGAACAATGTGGTCATGGTGGATCTCCGGTTCACGGACTGGCCCGGCGTTCAGCAGCACTGCAGCTATCCGATCAGCGAAGTCGACGAGAGCACCTTCGAGGACGGCATGGGCTTCGACGGCTCGTCGATCCGCGGATGGCAGGCCATCAATGAGAGCGACATGCTGATGGTCCCGGATCCCAGTACGGCTTTCATTGACCCGTTCTTCAAGCAGCCGACACTGGTGATGATTTGCGACATCGTCGACCCGATCACCCGTCAGAATTATTCGCGCGACCCGCGCTGGATTGCGAAGAAAGCGGAGAACTTCCTCAAGCAGACCGGTATCGGCGACACGATCTTCATCGGGCCCGAGGCGGAGTTCTTCGTCTTCGATTCGGCGCGTTTCAACACCGGCCCGAACGAGGGCTTCTATCACCTCGACTCGATCGAGGGCAAGTGGAACTCCGGCCGCGAAGAGGGCGGTGCGAATCTCGCCTACAAGCCGCGTTACAAGGAGGGCTACTTCCCGCTCCCGCCGATGGACTCGATGCAGGATCTGCGCACTGAGATGGTTCTCGAGATGGAGAAGCTCGGCATCGTGGTCGAAGCGCACCACCACGAGGTGGGAACGGCGGGCCAGGCCGAGATCGACATGAAGTTCACGACGCTCGTCAAGATGGCCGACCAGGTTCTCAACTATAAGTACATCGTGAAGAACGTCGCGCGGAGAAACGGCGTGACGGCGACCTTCATGCCGAAGCCGGTATTCGAAGACAACGGTTCGGGGATGCACACCCATCAGTCGATCTGGAAGGACGGCGAGCCGCTCTTCGCGGGCGATGGGTACGGTGGATTCTCGCAGCTCGGCCTGAACTACGTGGGCGGAATCCTGAAGCACTCGCGCGCGCTCTCGGCGTTCAGCAATCCGACGACGAATTCCTACAAGCGACTCGTCCCGGGATACGAGGCGCCGGTCAACCTCGCGATGTCGACCCGCAACCGATCGGCTTCTTTGCGGATCCCGATGTATTCCGACAGCCCGAAGAGCAAGCGGATCGAGGTTCGCTACCCCGATCCGTCCTGCAACCCGTATCTCACGTTCGCGGCGATGCTGATGGCGGGGATCGACGGGATCGAGAACAAGATCGATCCGGGCGAGCCGCTCGACAAGGACATCTACGCACTTTCGCCGCAGGAGGCGGAGGGGATTCCGGTGATGCCCTCGAGTCTCGAAGAGGCACTGGAAGAACTGGAAGCCGATCACGAGTTTCTGCTGCGCGGCAATGTCTTTACCGAGGATGCGCTCGAAACCTGGGTCAGCTACAAGCGAGAGAACGAGATCGCTCCGATGCGGCTCCGTCCGCATCCGCACGAGTTCGAGCTCTACTACGATCTTTGATCACCGACCCAACCACCCATCCAAACATCGAGGCCCCGTCGATTCTTTGACGGGGCCTC
>JAFDAW010000048.1 GCA_019313605.1 Deltaproteobacteria bacterium | reverse complement strand
CCTCGGAGTCGTGGCAACGCGAACCCAGCTCCAGTTGATCTCACCTGCGGCTCGTAGGAGCCGCGTTCCGCAGGCCAGCCCTCTTATGACACCCGCGACCCGCTAGAAGGCGTCGCGGACGGGTGTCGCTAACCTAGTTTCAGCTAGGCAGCGAGTGCATAGTTATCGTCGGCAATTGTAATCACCAACTTGTCACTTGTTTAACGACAGCTGTGACGATGTCGACACGCAGCGCTCGCCTTCGACCACCCGTCGAAACCGCTCGCCCCCGAACCAGATAGGGTAGTTACGACGGAGAGCATGGCAAGCCCTACCAAACAAGAGTCAGGAAACGCGGTCCACGGCCGGTCGGAGGGCTCGGGGAACCCACTGCTCAACGGGAGAACGGGAGCCGCAGACGGCGGCGGCGGGCAGGCGGGGACGTTGTTGAATAGTTGAATTGCGCCCAACGGGGACGTTGTTGAATCATTGAATGGGGTGCGCAATTCAACTATTCAACAACGTCCCCGCCTGCGTCCCCGCCTGTTGCAGTTCAGCTCAAAGGATCCAGGTATACGGGAACGGCGGCTTCGCGGGTTTCGATCCGGGAAAGGACCCACTCCGCCCAGCCGTAGCGCTCGGCCATCAGGTCGTTGATCCTCGTGCGCCGATCGGCATAAGGCGTCGCGCGAAAATCGGCGATCGACCTGCCGCGCCGAAGCTGCACGTCTGGCTGGTTGATGATGCGGTCGAGCCACGGGCTGGTCGGGTCCAGCGACCGGACCCAGACTTCGTGTCCGTGATCGACGACCCAAATTCGTGTCGTGTGGCTCTGCCCCGCACTGTCGGTCGTGTAGAGGGTCGCTACTTCGCCCGTAAAGTTGCGAATGGCGTACAAACCGCCCAAGATCAGGACGGGGATCATCAAAAGCTTCAGTGTCGATAGGTTCATCGAAGACTCTCTTCGCCTGGGCTCGGAATCGCTTGGGCCGGCCCCTCTGGCCCATTGTTTGAATCGGCCAAACCCCAGCTGAAATTCACCAGAATTGTGTAAAAAAGACCCACCGGCAGGCAGCCGGCAACTACGATCGGGTGCGGCCGCGCCCCCGCATGACGCGCTTGAGATCACGATCGTTCTCGCGCTTGCGGATCGCCTGCCGCTTGTCGTAACGCCGCTTGCCGCGCGCGAGCGCGAGCTCGACCTTGGCGCGGCCGTCCTTGAAGTACAGCTGCAGTGGGATCAAGGTGAGGCCGCGCTCGACCACGCGGCCCGCAAGCCGGGACAACTCGTACCGATGAAGCAGCAGCTTGCGCTCCCGCAGCGGCGGCCCGTTCGCCCTGCCCGCCTGCTCGTAGGCTCCAATGTGGGCGTTCAGCAGGTAGAGCTCACCGCGCCGAATCTCCCCGTAGGCGTCGCCGAGGCTCGCCTTCCCGGCCCGCAGCGATTTCACCTCGGGGCCCAGGAGCACCATCCCGGCCTCGAAGGTATCGATAATCTCGTACTCGTAGCGGGCCTTGCGATTGCTCGCGATGACCTTGCGCTGATTGTCGCCGTCGCCCATTGCTACTTCTCCACGCCTCCAAAAGGGAGGGTACCCGGCTGTCGAGCAGCAAGCCCGCCCTCGGGCATCGCGCTGCGCGCGGTCTTTGGGTCTCTCAATGCGAGGGTGCGTGCTATCGAGAAGAGGCGGCGCGCCTCGGATCCAGCACGCGATTGTCGATCAGCCGTATGGCTTTCCCGGCATCGCGCTCGGGTGAATCAAAATAAACAGCCAGCGCGAGCAGTGCCGGATCCACGAGCTTCTCGGCGACGGGGCCGAGCGAACTCGCATCGCGCAGTTCGACGTAGTCGACCCGCGCGAGCGGCGCCTTCTCGATCTCCGCGGTGGCTCGCTCAAGCAGCCGCGCCGAGTCGAACTCTCCGGATGCCACGGCGCCTTCGGCCGCGTCGAGCGCGCGAACCAGCGCGACCGCCTGACGGCGCGCCTCGGGATGAAGCTGGACGTTACGGCTAGAGAGCGCCAGACCATCCGCCTCGCGAACGGTCGGAGCGCCGACGATCTCGACGTCGAATCCGAGGTCGCGAACCACGCTGCGGATCACGGCCAGCTGCTGGTAGTCCTTCTCTCCAAAGACGGCGAGATGCGGCTTCGCGGCGACCAGTAGCTTCGCGACGATCGTCGCAACCGCACGAAAATGGCCCGGGCGCGAGCGGCCACAGAGAGGCTGGGCGGCCTCCCCCGCTTCGATCCAGGTCTGGCTCGCGGGCCCGACCATCTCATCGCACTCGGGTGCAAAGACCACGTCGACACCCGCATCGCGACAGCACTGCAGGTCCTGTTCACGGGTGCGCGGGTAACGGCTCGCGTCCGCGGCGCTTTCGAATTGGGTCGGATTGACGAAGATCGAAACCCAGACCCGGTCGGCGCACTTGCTCGCCGTGTCGACGAGCGACAGGTGGCCGGCGTGGAGCGCCCCCATCGTGGGCACCAGCGCAATCTTCGCGCCCGCAGCGCGTTCGCGATCCGCGAGCGCCTGAAGCTCCGCAACCGTTCCGATGACACGCATTCCGGTTACCGGTACGAGTGCCGGGCGTCGGGGAATTTCGAGTTCGTAACCTCTTCGGCGAAATTGCGAGCGGCCTGCGAGGCGAGCGCGCCGAGGTTCGCGTACTGCTTGACGAAACTCGGCGTCCAGTCCGTCAGGCCGAGCATGTCGTGCATCACGAGCACCTGCCCGTCACAGTGGATGCCCGCACCGATACCAATGGTCGGGATCGTCAGCAGCTGCGTGATCTCGCGGGCCAGATCCTCGGGAACCCCTTCGAGCACCACCGAGAAGGCGCCCGCGGCTTCAACGGCCTGCGCATCGCGGATCACGCGGCTGCGCCCAGCCTCATCGCGGCCCTGAACGCGGTGCCCACCCATCCGGTGGACCGACTGGGGCGTGAGACCGACGTGAGCCATCACGGGAACCTCGGCGGCGACGATGCGCTCGATCGTCGCGGCGATGGCTTCACCGCCCTCGAGTTTCACCGCGTGCGCACCGCCATCCTTCACGCAGCGGATCGTGTTCCGGACCGCGTCTTCGGCCGAGATCTGGTAGCTGCCAAACGGCATGTCGCTGACGACGGTTGCGCGGCGGGATCCTCGCGCAACCAGGCGCGTGTGGTAGACGATTTCGTCGAGCGTCACGGGAAGTGTCGTGTCCTGGCCCTGTACGACGTTGCCGAGCGAATCGCCGACGAGCAGGATGTCGATATCCGCCGCATCAAAAATGCTCGCGAACGTAAAGTCGTAGGCGGTGAGCATCGAGATGCGCTCGCCGCGGCTCTTGCGTGCCACAAGAGACGGGATCGTGATGCGGTGCTCGCGAGCGGCCTTGGCGGTAACGGTGGACATACGCACCTCCGGGTGGCCTGCGCGCTTCGCTTTTCGGGAACAAAAAACGCGCCTGCCGGAGAAGTCCGGAGGCGCGGCGTCGGCCAAGCGGTCGAGCCCGCTGACCGCCCCTCAACCACCCCCGTCTCGGTCCCTCGCTGGGGATCCAAGCGTTACTCTGGGTGTTGCCAGGCGTCGTTTCTGTCGGCCGAGGCGCGTGCGCACAGGGCGTACAGAGTCTTTGATCGGTTCCAGCGTCGTGATGGAGTTCGCACCCTGCGAGACCCCTCTCGACCCCGGGAGGTTGGGATAATCCGGTGGGCTTTGTCAAGCGGCCCCCTGCCCGCCCGCAGGCGGCCGCCACGCCCCGCTACGGCATTCGCCGGAGTCCAGGCGTCAGCGGAGCTCTCTCGCGAGCGCGAGCAATTGCGCGGGCTCGAGGCTCTCGGCGCGCGCGCGCGGCTCGATCGCGCAGCGCGACAGTGCGGCCTTGAGTTCGTCGACGGAGTGTTCGGCCCCGAGCGCTCCGGCCCGGAGCGAGTTGACGAGCGTCTTGCGCCGCGTGGCGAATGCCGCGCGCACCACCCGCTCCACGGCCGACAATTCGCCCTCTGCGACCACGGGCGCTTCCAACGGGGTGATGCGGACGAACGTCGAGTCGACCTTGGGCACCGGAAAGAAACAGTTGGGCGACAGATCCATTCCCTTCGAAAGTGTCACCGTCAGCCCGTGCAAGACCGTAAGCGATCCGTAGTCGCGGGATCCGGGCCGTGCGAGCAAACGAACGGCGACCTCGCTTTGGAGCATGACCGACCAATCCTTCAGCTGGCCGCGAAGGTCGAGACATCGGCGCAGCAGGGGTGCCGACACATGATAAGGTAGGTTGGAAACCAACCGCACGGGTCCGGTGCCCGCTCTGGCATACCCCGCGAGATCGACCTCGAGCGCGTCGGCGTGAACCAGTTCGACGTTGTCCGGCAACGCGGCGTCGGCGCGCAGGGCTCGCACGAGGCCCGCATCGATCTCGACCGTCACGACGCGCTGCGCCTTTTTTGCGAGGGCTCGGGTCAGCACCCCGAGGCCCGTGCCGATCTCGATCACCCGATCGCCCGGTTCGACACCCGCGAGATCGACCAGCCGCGCCGCGAGAGAGTCGTCGACCAGGAAGTTCTGGCCGAGATCGCGGCGTGCGAGCAGCCCGTGCCGCGCGAGAAACGCCTTGATGTCCGCGGCGTTCAAAGCGGCCCGCTGCCGCGCGAGAACGAGTTGAGATCCAGGCCGTGGCGATCGCCGCGCGCGAGCAACTGCGAGCCGGCAGCGGCGATCATCGCAGCGTTGTCGGTGCACAGTGCAGGCGGTGGGAACGAGACCTCGAAGCCATCCTCCACCGCGGCGTTCGCCATTTCGGCGCGCAGGCGGCGGTTGGCCGCGACGCCGCCCACCACCGTGAGGCGCCCGATGCCCTGCTCGCGCAAGGCCTGACGCGCGCGACTCACGAGAACCTCGATCGCAGCCGCCTCGAACGAGGCCGCGATGTCGGCGACATCCGCTGCACCGAGCGCGCCGCGCTCTGCGCGACGCTCGACTTCCAATGCGACCGCGGTCTTCAATCCGCTGAACGAAAAATCGAAACCCGCGCGATTGACCATCGGCCGCGGAAAACGAACCGCAGCGGCGTCGCCCGACTCTGCGGCCGCCGAGACCGCGGGCCCCCCTGGGAAACCGAGTTCGAGCAGTTTGGCGACCTTGTCGAACGCCTCGCCAACCGCGTCGTCGCGGGTTTCACCGAGAAGCTGCGGGGTCGCGTCGGCCTCGATCCGGTAGAGCGCGGTGTGACCGCCCGAAGTGAGCAAGCCGATATAGGGCGCGCGAAGCGAGGCGTCGGCGAGTTCGGCAGAGGCGAGATGACCGTTCAGATGATGGACTCCCACCATCGGAACACCGAGCCGATACGCGAGCGCCTTGCCGAAAGACAATCCCACCAGGAGCGACCCGATCAGCCCGGGTCCTGCGGTCACCGCGATCGCGGTGAGTTCGTGCGAAGGAACCCCGGCCTGCGCGAGCGCAGCCTCGACCACCGCGGAAACGCATCGGACATGGTCGCGCGAGGCGAGTTCGGGAACGACGCCCCCGTAGGGCTCGTGGACCTCGACCTGGCCCTGAACGACGCTGGACAGGATCTCCGTTCCACCGCGCACAACCGCCGCGGCCATTTCGTCGCAGGAACTCTCGATGCCGAGAATAAGGTCGGGGGTCAGGCGGTCCGTCGCTCCAGCTTCTCCTGCTCGGACTTGCAGTCGATGCACAATTCGGCAACCGGTCGAGCCCGAAGCCGCTTGACGCCGATGTCCTCGCCGCAGTTCACACACTCTCCATATTCACCGTCGTCGATCTTGCGCAGCGCGGTGCTGACCTTCGAGAGGAGTCCCTGCTCGCGCTCCCGCAATCGACCCGTGAACTGCAGGTTGATCTCGGAGGAAGCGGTGTCGATCTCATCCGGAAAATCATCGGGGTCCAGATGGATGTCTCCCGCGAGCGCTTTGCGCTGATTGCCCTGGAGCCGCTCGCGCTGTTCCAGGAGAAGCTTCTTGAATCGTTCGAGATCCCGTTTGTTCAATCCAGTCCCCTGCTACGTTCGATCGGTTTAGAGCAACTCGATCTGCTGTTTCGCTTCTACGGCTCGGTCCGACTCCGGATACTCGGCGAGTACACGCTCGAAAGCCTTACGCGCCGCGGTGTTGTATGCCGGTCCCAGGCGGAGCAGCGATTCACCTTCTCGGTAGAGAGCGTCCGCTGCCTTGTTCCCGTTTGGGTAACGAGCGACCACATCATCGAAGCGCAAAATCGCCTTTTTGTAGTTCCCCTGTTGAAAATAGCAATCTGCCCGCCAGTACGCGGCGTCATCCGCGTATACGGAGGACGGATAAGTTTGCAAGAACTCTCCGAGTCGGTCAACACAAGCGTCCCAATCACTGCTGCTCCACAGGGACCGAGCGGCCTTGTAGGAGGCCAATTCCTCGGAGAGCATGGCATTCCCGTCCCCAGCGCCCTCAGATCCGGGCTCCGCGCCCTCCCCGGGGGCAGTGGCCCCTGAATCGACCGCTCCGGTCGCACCTTCCTGGCGGGCCGTGCGCGCCTCTCGAAGCGCTTCATCGGCGCGATGCTCGGCGACCTCCAGCCGGCCGTTCAGCAGCTCGTTTTCCTGCTCGAGTGCGTCGATCCGCACCGCGAGGTCAGCCACACGCTCGCGCGGCGCTCCATCCCCGCCTTTCGCCGCATTGCGCTTGAGATCGATCACGTCCCGCTGGACCTTTCTAAAATCCGCGACCGTGACGCAGCCAGTTACCAACGGAAGGGCCAGAACAAGCGCCACATATCCCCGATTCATCCGAATTCCCCCATTTCCCCTCGATCTCCGAGTACTCATACCGCATGCACCGCGCGACGCACGCAACCACCGGCTAGCGCGGGTAGGGCCCCCATGAGGGGCTCGTGTCGTCGCCCCGGCTGCTCGTCAAACGCCGTAGATGGTCTCCGCTGGAATCGATCACGTAGATGTCGGCGCTCCCCCGGCGTGTCGAACTGAAGGCGATCTTCGTCGAATCGGGCGACCAGCACGGCGATTCATCGCTGCGGGGGTGGCTGATCAGCGGAAGATTCACACTTCCCTCCGGATCGATCAACCAGATATCGAACTGGCCGCCAACGCGAGCCTGGTAGGCGATCCAGCGCCCGTCCGGCGACCAGGCGGGATTCGTGTTGTAGTTGCCGTTGAAAGTCAGCCGCTTGACGTTGGCTCCGTCCGAATCCATCAGATAGATCTGCGGCGAGCCCGAACGGTCCGAAACAAACGCGAGTTTACTCCCGTCCGGCGACCACGAAGGCGAAACCTCGATCGAGCGATTCTGGGTGAGCCGGCGCGGATTCTTGCCCGCGAGATCCACCCGATAGATCTCTGTCGAGCCAGTCGGACTCATCACGACGGCCAGTTCGCGTCCGCTCGGGTGAAAGACCGCGCGGTAGAGGGGCTTGCTGCTGAGCGGGCCGAGGATTCGCCCGGGCTTGCCGCGACCGCGCGTCGACAAATACAGCATCGGGCGGTTTTCGGAGCGGTAGGAGGTGTAGATGATCGCGTCGCCGCTCGGAGACCACGAGGGAAAATTGTTGATCGACCGATTGGCGGTGGCCGCGCGCTGATTGCCGCCATCGGCGTTCATCACGAAGATCTCGGAGTTCCCGCCGCGCTTCGAGACGAACGTGAGTTCGGTACTCGCGACCCCGCGAACCCCGGTGAGCACCTCCACGATGTCGTCCGCCATTCGCTTGGCGAGAATCAAGGGATCGGCGGACGAAGCCTGGCGATAGCGGCGGCTGAGCTTGCGCTGGCAGCCGGCGAGATCCCAGACGGCAAACTCCGCGATGAATTGCTCCTGCTCGACGCGCTGAACGCCCTCGACGAAGATGTCTGCTCCAATCGTGGACCACTCCAAACACCCGACGTCCTCTCGCTCACTCAACACTTCCGTGGTCGTGGGTCCGAGAAAGGCCTTCCGATCGATCAAGCGAAAGAGGTTCGAGAATTCGAGCGCGGCCTGCATGCCCTCGCGATACGCCTCTGCATCGAAATTGCCCCCAAATTTCTGCAGCGCGACGCTGAACTGCTGTTCTTTGCCACTCGTCACGACGACGGCGGGGCGCTCCGCGGCGCGCACGTCCGCGGCTGTGACTGCGACGCTGCACACAGCGATGGCAACGAGTAGGGCCGCACGCATCAGTAGCTGTCCTCGGGCAAGAAAACGAAACTCCATTTCCCGGATTCCGGCGGCGCCGGAAGCGGGCTCGCCTTCTGGATTGCGCGAACGACGCCCTCGTCGTACCAGGGATTGCCCGACCGCCGGGTGATCTTCGGTTTGCCGAGCACCGCACCCGATGCATCGAGATTGACCTCGACGTGAGCCTCGAGGGCCTGGGTGCGAAATCCTGGCGGCAGCTTCCAGTTCTTCCTCACGTGAATCTTGGCGCTCTTGAGCCACCTGGCGACTTCCGGCGAGATCGCGACTCCAGTGGGAGAGCCGGCGGGTCCGATCGCGGTCGGCGCAGCCTTCGCGACCTCGATCAGGGGCGCCTCTTCGCCCGACTCCGCGCGCATCTGCGCCAGCACATCCTCTAATTCCTGCTCGGGCGCGGGTTTCTCGACCACCTCGGGCTTTACGACCTTGGGCTTCACCTTGGGTGTGGTGGGCTCCGCGGGCAACACGACCGTCTTGGGTTTGGGCGGCACCGGCTTGGGCTGCACCGGTTTGGGCGGCACCGGCTTCGCGACGGGAGCGGACGTCGTCGGACGTGCGGCTGCGGGCGCTCTCACGAGTTCCACCGAGATCACACCGCGGGGCACGCGGATCTTCGATTCGGGCGAAAAACCGTAGACCGCGACCACCACCAGGTGGGCGGCCGCCGAAATCGCGATCAGGCGGCGCAATTCGTGCCGCCGCAATTCGCCGAGTTGAATGAAGAGTTCTTCGGTTCCCGTCACGATGCGCGCCCCGATCTACGCTCAGCTCTCGGGCTCCGTCACCATCCCGAGCTTGGTGGCGCCCGCCTGTCGAGCGGCCGCTAGGGCTTTGACGACGTATCGATAGGCAACGTTCTCATCGGCCCTCAGAAAAATCTCCTTGCTGTCGCGACCCTCGAAGATCGCCTCGAGCTTCTCGCCCAGCTCGGCCTCGCCGATTTCCCGTCGCCCGAGGTGATATTTGCCCGCCTTGTCGACCGTCAGGATCAGCGGCTCGTCCTTGACCCGAAGCTGTTGGGTCGTGGTGTCTGGCAGATCGACATCGATCCCCTGGTGCATCATCGGAGCGGTCACCATGAA
Organism: Deltaproteobacteria bacterium; assembly: GCA_019313605.1. GTDB lineage: Bacteria > Myxococcota_A > UBA9160 > UBA9160 > SMWR01 > JACZVU01. The sequence continues at coordinate 3,573 of JAFDAW010000048.1, read as the reverse complement.
GATGATCAGTAGTACCAGCATCACATCGACGAAAGGCGTGACGTTGATCTCGGATCGAGGCCGCAGCACCGTCAAGAAGACACTCCCTCAGTCCGCTGCCACTGGATTTGATTCCTGTTTCGCACTCGCCATATGACGCAGATCGCCCTCGTACTCGGTGCCGAAGAGATCGATCGCGGCGGAGAGGCCGCGCAACTCGCCGACGAAGTAGTTGTAGAAGATCGTGGCGGGAATCGCGGCGAACAGTCCGACCGCGGTGGCAATCAACGCCTCCGCGATTCCGGGTGCGACGACCGCGAGGCTCGCAGAGCCAGCCCGACCGATTTCCTGAAACGCGTTGATGATTCCGATCACGGTTCCGAACAGGCCGATGAAGGGAGCGGCGCTGCCTGTGGTCGCCAGAAACGAGAGTCCGCGCTCGAGGCGCAATTCTTCGCGAGACCCGGTCCAGGCGATCTTTCGCGTGAGCGCCTGCAGGTTGCCTTCCGTGAGCGCTTCCAGCGCGGATTTCCCGCTGAAGCGCGCCATCCGGTTGACCTCGCCGTAGGCCTCGAGGAATACCGCCGAAAGCGGGCCGCGATCGAGATCCCGGGCCGCTTCATAAGCGGCGTCGAGGGACCCCTCGTGATAGACCTCGAGAAATGCCTCGCTATCCTGCTCGGCACGGCGCAGTTCACGCCACTTGAAGGCGATGATCGCCCACGAAATGACTGAAAGTATGAGTAGCAACAGGAGGACGAATTGAACGAGCCAGCTGGCCTGCCATACCAGCGCCAGTGCATCCAGGCTCGCGAGACGTCCCCCCACAGCCGTCCCGACGACAAAATTCATTTCCACACTCGTTTGAGAGCGAAGCGAGTCTAGGTAACGCCCGCAGGGAGTTCAATACAACTCCACCGACACAAGGAGCCGTGATGCAGATCACTGTCGAAACCAAGAACGCCATCGAAGTGCGCGCAGCGATGCTCGTGATTCCCGTGCTGAAGCTCGAGGACAAGCGCGCGCGCCTGTCGCCCCGGATCGCCGCCGTAGATCGCGCGCTGGGGGGGCAGATCGCGGCGGTGATCGCGAGTGGCGATTTTAGCGGCAAGGCCGGAGAGAGCCTCCTGCTCTACCCCACCACGGAGTTTCCGGCCGAGCGCATTCAGCTGCTCGGATTGGGCGAGGAGAGCAAGCTCAGCGCCGAGTCTTTGCGCGGCCTGGCTGGGCGCGCGCTCGACGCCGCGAAGGGTCGGCGCGCCGCCAACGTCGCGATCTGCGCACCCCGCACGCGCGGACTCAAGCTCCCGGAAGTCACCCAGGCACTCGCGGAGGGCCTCGTACTCGCAAACTACCAGTTCGACACCTACCGCGAGCGCGACAAAGACGCGGCGCCGCCGCTCAAGCGCGCCACGCTGCTGATCGACCGGCCGGCCGAACTGAAGGCTACGCGCGACGCGACGCGAACCGGAGTCATCCTCGCCGAATCCCAGAATCTCTGCCGCCAGCTCTCGAACGAACCCGCCAACGCGCTCCCGCCGGCAGAGCTCGCCAACGCCGCAAAGCGCATGGCCAAAGAAGTCGGGCTCAGCGCACGCGTGATGGACGTGGCGGAACTCAAGAAGCAAAAGATGGGTGGAATTCTCGCCGTGGGTGGGGGCAGCGCCAATACGCCGCGCATGATCGTCCTCGACCACGATCCGCGAGCGGCCAAGGGCAAGAAGGGCGCAAAGAGCCCTGCCGGATCCTCGCGACAGCTGCCGACAGTCTGTCTGGTCGGCAAGGGGATCACCTTCGATTCGGGCGGCGTCTCGATCAAACCGTCGGCCGCGATGGACGAGATGAAGCACGACATGTCCGGGGCCGCCGCGGTGGTCGGCGCGATGCGGGCCTGCGCGTTGCTGAAGCTGCCGATCCGCGTGGTCGGGGTGATCGCGGCGGCGGAAAACATGCCCAGCAGCACCGCCTACCGCCCGGGAGACGTCGTGACCACGATGTCGAAAAAAACCGTGGAGGTATTGAATACCGACGCCGAGGGCCGCGTCGTACTCGCCGATGGGCTCCATTACGCAAACACGAAATTCAAGCCCGAAGCCATCATCGACCTGGCGACGCTCACAGGTGCGTGCGTGATCGCGCTCGGAAAATGGGCATCGGGGCTATTTGGCAACCACGAAGGCCTCATCGAGGCCGTGCGCGCGGCTGGCGAAGTGACGGCAGAGCGCGCCTGGCCGATGCCGCTCTGGGAGGAACACCGCAAGGCGGTCCGAAGCGACGTAGCCGACATCAAGAACACCACCGGCCGCGAAGGCTCGTCGTCGACGGCGGCGGCTTTTCTCGCAAATTTCGTAGGGACCACACCCTGGGTGCACCTGGACATTGCGGGTACGGCGTGGGGCAACAAGCGAGCCCCCTATCTCAAGAAGGGAGCGACGGGCGTGGGCGTCCGGCTGCTCGTAGAATTGTTGCAAGATTGGAAGGACAAAAAGGTCGTTTGACGGGCCAGCACGCGCCACGTAACCTCCGCCCTTCCAAAAGTGATCGACAAGGAGAACACCGCATCATGAACCGCTCAAAGATCCAGAATCACCTCGCTCTATTCGTTTCAATGGCCGCTCTCGCGATGCTGCTCGCGCCCGCTGGCGCACTGGCCGGCGATGCTGCGGCCGGCAAGACCGTCTACACCGTCAACTGCCTCTCCTGCCACGGCGAGACCGGCAAGGGTGACGGACCGGTGGGAATGGTCCTCCAGCCGCCGCCGCGCGATTTCTCGGTCGGCGATTTCATGTTTGATGGTGATGGAGACGGAAAGATCGCAACCGACGCCGACCTCGCAGCCGTCGTCGCCAAGGGCGCGGGCGCCTTCGGTGGCAACCAGATGATGGCCGCCTGGGCTGGCATGCTCTCGGAAGACGACATCGCCAACGTCGTCGCCTACATCCGCACGCTCAAGAAATAGCGGATCACTCCGACGTGAAGGCGGGGTCGGCGACGCCGGCCCCGCCCCGCTTCTCGACGAGCCCGACGCTCTCTCGGACAGCCCAACGATCGCGATCCTCCCCGTCTGCTACGGTTTCTCCCTCGGCCACCCGGCCGGGCTGGCTTCGACCAACCAGCATTCGCGCACCACTTTGCAAGCGGTGTGCAGCACTGGAGAATTCGCGTGAGTTCTCTCAAATCGACCACTTCCGACGACGCGGCTGAATCCGAGCCCACATCAGCGCTGATTCCGCGGTCTTCGTCCAGCGACCGATCCCTCGGTCCGGTCGACGCGCTTTCGGCCTACATGGCCCAGCTCGCCAATTACGCCCCGATCTCTCGAGAAGAGGAGCACGCGCTCGCGGTTCGCTGGGTGGAAGACGGGGACGAGGATGCAGCTCGTCAGCTCACGCTCGCCAACCTGCGGTTGGTGGTCAAGATCGCGATGGAGTACCGGCGAGCCTGGACGAACGTTTTGGATCTGATCCAGAGCGGCAACGTCGGGCTGCTCGAGGCCGTCCAGCGCTTCGACCCCTACCAGGGCGTAAAGCTCACCTCCTACGCGGTCTATTGGATTCGCGCCTACATCCTCAAGTACATCATGGACAACTTCCG